>NZ_JBQJIN010000026.1:0-78349 GCF_052078695.1 Lysobacter sp. CA196
GGGTGTAGTGGTGGCCCATGTGCAGAACCCTTCGGTGGGTGATGCACTTAAGCTTAGAGACCGCCTTAGCTTTCTTTTGTTGCTTTAGACAAAAGAAAGTAACCCGCCGCTTTAGTGGCGGAAGCTTTTGGCGTTTGATCTTGATCTTGCGTGAGAGATGCGCCGCGAGACCACCACGACGTGGTCGCGGCTTGCGCCGCTCCTACCCTCGCGGAAGCACACCGCTTCGATGGGTCACGTCGGCGTTGTCGCCTCTGCGCGTCCCTTGGTCGCGGCTCGCGCCGCTCCTACCCTGACGGGCTGCGGCTGGCAACGACGCGAGATTGATGCGCCGCGGTCGCGACTTACGTCACTCCTACAGGGGGCTTCTCAAGACGACGCCGCCCCCATCCTGCGCTGCGATCGCGCGCCGCCAAAGGCGTGCCTCATCCCCGAGATCTTCGCGCAACCGCGATGTTGCGCCGCGTCATGACGCGCGAGTGTTGCCCGCCAATGACTTGCGATGGGCATTAATGTCTTTGAGACATCATCCTATGTCACTGTTTTTCAAGATCAACAAGTTTCGTTTCGCGCTGCGACGCAGCAAATTCCTTCGCATTCGGCGAACGTTGTCATGGCGTTCTGTGAACCACAGCGCAAAGGCTTGAATCACGAGTTGACAACGTTGTCACACGAGGCCAGTTTGCCCACCAGCGAGCAGGCGCCCATCCGGGCCTGGCCAACGCAGCGGTCACCGCAGGGAGGATGCCGAGGGATCGCGGCCGAGCCGCACAGCGACACCACGTACGACCGGCCTATCGCACCGGTCGCGCCGCCACGGCGGCAGTACGTCGCAGGACCGCAGCACAGCACATGACGGCGCGAGCGCCGATCACTCGAGGAGGCACGAGCCTCCCATGCAGGACGGAAGGCCACGGCCTTTCTTCAAACATCGCGGGGAACTGCCGCTGGCCGGTCATGGCCGGCATTGTCTTGACTATGCACGGGAGAGAGGAAGCATCATGAGACACGCACGGTCCGCCAACCTGCTGTTGCTGTCCGCCATGCTCGCCGCGTCGTCGCTATCGACGGCGTTTGCGCAGGGCGCGTCCTGCACCGGGGTTCCTGCCTGGAACCCCTCCACGATCTACAACGCCGGCGACAAGCTGACGTATCAGAATCACCTCTATCAGGCCGCCACCCAGATCTGGAACACGCCCCCGACGCATTGTCCTAGCTGCGGCTGGTACGTCGATCTGGGCGTCTGCGGCACCGGTCCCGGCAATCAGTCGCCGACCGTCTCGCTGACCGCACCGAGCAACGGCGCCAACTACAACGCCGGCGCCAACATCGCGGTCAGCGCCAACGCCGCCGACAGCGACGGCAGCGTCGCCAGCGTCGAGTTCTTCCGCGGCAGCGCTTCGCTCGGCGTCGACACCACCTCGCCCTATGGCGTGAGCTGGAACAACGCGACCGCCGGCAACCACAGCTTCACCGCGGTGGCCAAGGACAACCAGAACGCGACCACCACCTCGGCCGCGGTCAGCATCACCGTCGGCGCCGGCCCCACCGACACCACGCCGCCGAGCGTGCCGAGCGGCCTGTCGTCGCCGTCGCAGACCTCCAGCAGCATCTCGCTGGCCTGGAACGCATCCACCGACAACGCCGGTGGCAGCGGCGTGGCCGGCTACGACGTCTACCGCAACGGCAGCCTGGTCGGTTCGCCGGCCTCGGCCAGTTACGTTGCAAGCGGGTTGAACCCAAGCACCAGCTACAGCTTCACCGTGCGTGCGCGCGACAACGCCAGCAACGCTTCGGCGCAGAGCGCATCGGTCAGCGCGACGACCAAGCCGACCGGACCGGGCGGCAACAAGAAGGTGATCGGCTACTTCGTCCAGTGGGGCATCTACGGTCGCGGCTACCGGGTCAAGAACATCGACACCAGCGGTTCGGCGGCGAAGATGACCCACATCAACTACGCCTTCGGCAACGTCCGCAACAACCGTTGCGAAGTCGGCCTGACCGTGCCGTCGGATCCGAACACCGGCGTCGGCGGCGACGCCTTCGCCGACTACACCAAGTCCTTCCCGGCCGGCGAAAGCGTCAGCGGCGTCGGCGACACCTGGGATCAGAAGCTTCGCGGCAACTGGAACCAGCTCAAGCAGCTCAAGGCCAAGCACCCGAACCTCAAGGTGCTGATCTCGCTCGGCGGCTGGACCTGGTCGCGCGGCTTCTCCAGTGCAGCGCGCCCGGAAAACCGCCAGGCCTTCGTCGCTTCCTGCGTCGACGCCTACATCAAGGGCAACCTGCCGGTCACCGACAGCGCGGGCGGCCCGGCCGCGGCGGCCGGCGTGTTCGACGGCATCGACATCGATTGGGAATACCCGGTCGCCTGCGGTCTGACCTGCGGCACGCCGGAGGACAAGGCCAACTTCAACGCACTGATGGCCGAGTTCCGCAAGCAGCTCGACGCGGTGCGCCCGGGCCTGTTGCTGACCGTCGCCGTCGGCGCCGGCATCGACAAGATCCGCGTGACCGACCCGGCCGCGTATCACCAGTACCTCGACTTCATCAACGTGATGACCTACGACTTCCACGGTGCGTGGGATCCGAAGACCAACCATCACTCCGCCCTGTTCGCCTCGCCCAACGATCCCTCGACCGGCGACCAGAAGTTCTACAACTCCAACGACGCCATCGAAGCCTTCCTGTCGCGCGGCGTGCCGGCTTCCAAGCTCAACCTCGGCATCGGTTTCTACGGCCGCGGCTGGACCAACGTCGCCAACGTCAATAACGGCCTGTACCAGAGCGGCGTCGCGGCGCAGGGTACCTATGAGCCCGGCATCGAGGACTACAAGGTCCTGAAGGGCCTCGCCGGCACCGTCCATACCGACGCCAACGCCACGGCGAGCTGGAAGTACAACGGCACCACGTTCTGGAGCTACGACACCCCGGCGGTGGTCGGCCAGAAGATGACCTACGTCAAGGCGCAGAACCTCGGCGGCGCGTTCTTCTGGGAGTTCAGCGGCGACGACGCCCAGGGCAGTCTGGCCACCGCGATCAGCGACGGCCTGAAGTAAGGCGGCCTGAAGTAAGACGGCCTGAAGTAAGGCGGCATGAAGTAAGACAGCCTGAAGTAATCCGCACCGGGCAAGGCCCTCTCCCCTCGTGGGAGAGGGTTCCGGCGAGGACATCGAATCGCGCGTATCCCACCCCTGGTGCGGGTCCGCAACCGTTTCGCGAGCACCGCTTACCAAGCGCGTCTTACGAACCACCTCACGAAGCACGTTTTCGAAGCACGTCTTACGAAGGCCCGTCGTTTGGCGAGCCCTCGGTACAATTTTGCAAAGCCGCGGCGAGCGATACGTCGCGGTGATATGCAACGGAGCGCCGATCATCCCCCCGATCGGCGCTCCGATTTCGTTTTTTGGGGGCGCGCGTGATCGCGCAAAGATCACCCGTGACGCACGCCACTGCCCTCGCGGCCGCACCATCGCCCCTCTGAGCGGCGTGAGCCGCGACCGCAGAATGCGCAGAGGCCGCACCGCTGACGTCACTCATCGAAATCGCGAACCATCGCAGGGTAGGAGCGGCGCAAGCCGCGACCGCGTTATCCCAATTACGCGACACCGATCGCCCCCCTGTAGGAGCGGCGTGAGCCGCGACCGCGCCATCTCTCGTTGCGGCGCTTCCGGCCGCAAGGCGGTGAAGCAACATCTACGGCTTCCGTCCGCTGACGCGGCCGGGTTACTTTCTTTTGCTGGCCCAAAAGAAAGCTAACCAAAGAAAAGGCTTTCCTTGACGAAGCCCCCTTGCGAGTTCGCAGCGCGCGCCGGGATTTTCCGATAAGACGTCCCTGTCTTATCGGAAAACGGCGCACGTCCTGTGCGCCGCCCTTCGGGTCTACGGTTGATCTCGCGAGCTCGGAAGTGCGCCAAGCTTTCACGGCACTGACAATGACAGACGGATTGCGTTGCTCTTGGGTAGGAGCGGCGCAAGCCGCGACCACGCAACCACCATCACCCGCGCCGACAGCCGTAGATTCGCGGTCGCGGCTCGCGCCGCTCCTACCCTGAAAACCTACCCCGCGACGACGGACCCATCACCCCACCAGCCGCAACACATCGTCCAACAAACCGGCGGCGGTGACTTCCGCCCCCGCTCCCGGGCCCTGGATCACCAAGGGCTGCACCCGGTAGCGGTCCGACCAGATCGCGACCTTGTTGTCGGTGCCGGCACCGCCGGCCAGCGGATGATCGCCCGGCAAGGATTCCAGGCCGACTTTCGCCGAGCTGCGACCGCTGTCGTCGCGTTCGAGCCGGGCGATGAAGCGCAGCTTCTCGCCGTTCTTGTAGGCTTCGGCATAACGCTCGCGCAAGGGCGCATCGAGCGCCGGCAGCGCCGCATCCACTCCCTCACGCGACAGAATCGCCAGCTCCGGCGGCACCAGCGAGGCCACCTCGACGTCGCTGGCGTCCAGCGCCACGCCGGCGGCGCGGGCCAGGATCAGCAGCTTGCGCCGCACGTCTTCGCCGGACAGATCGTCGCGCGGGTCGGGCTCGGTGTAGCCGGCATCGCGCGCCTGGCGTACCAGCGCCGAGAACGGGCGCATGCCGTCGTAATGATTGAACAGCCAGGCCAGCGAGCCCGACAGCACGCCGGCGATGGCGTGGATGCGGTCGCCGCCGGCCTGCAGTTCGCGCAGGCTGCGCAACAACGGCAGCCCGGCGCCGACCGTGGCGCTGTCGCCGTAGCCGCTGCCGCCCTGCGCACAGGCTTCGCGAATCGCGCGCCAACGCGCCAGGGAGGTGCCCTGCCCGATCTTGCAGGCGGTAACGACATGGATGCCCTGCGCTAACCATTGCGCGTGCTGCTCGGCGACCGCTTCGCTGGCGGTCGCATCGATCACCACCCGCGCGCCGTCGCCTTCGAGCGCCAAGACGATATCGCCCAGCGCACTGGCCTGCGACGATTCGGCGAGGGCAGCGGCGGCCTGCTCCGGCGCGATGCCGTCGAGGCCGACCGCGGCGCGGCGCGAGTTGGCGACATGCACCAGCGACAGGCGTTCGCCGAAAGCGGTGCCGCGCCACGACGCCAGCCGCGCGATCACCGCGCCGCCGACCGTGCCGGTGCCGAGCAAGGCGACCCGCGCCGGCGCGGCCTGGACCGCGGCGGCAGTCGTCGGGCGCGGCCACGCCTGCGGAACCTGCCCGTGCAGGGCGCTGGCCGCGACGCTCATCGTTTGACGCGCGCTGCCGTGGCCACCGCGGCGGCGGCACGTTCGAGCGCGGCTTCGAGGTCGGCGACCAGGTCGTCGACGTGCTCGATGCCGACCGACAGGCGCAACAGGCCGTCGCTGATACCGGCGGCGGTTCGCGCTTCCAGCGACATCGCGGCATGGGTCATGGTCGCCGGATGCGCGATCAGGCTTTCGACGCCGCCCAGCGATTCGGCCAGGGTGAAACAGGTCAGCCCTTCGACGAAGGCGCGCACCGCGTCTTCGCCGCCTTCGATCTCGACGCTCAACATGGCGCCGAAGCCCTTCTGCTGGCGTGCGGCGAGCGCATGGCCCGGGTGCGATTCCAGGCCCGGGTAATGCACCACGCGCACCGCCGGATGGTTGTCGAGCAGGGTCGCGATGGCCTGGGTGTTTTCCTGATGCACGCGCAAACGCGCATCGAGGGTACGCAGGCCACGCAGGGTCAGGAAGGCGTCGAACGGCGAACCGGTCAGGCCGAGCGCATTGGCCCACCAGGTTAGCTGCTGGTGATGCTCGGCGCTCTTGGCGACCACCGCGCCGCCGACGACGTCGCTGTGGCCGTTGATGTACTTGGTGGTCGAGTGCACGACCAGGTCCGCGCCGAACGCGATCGGACGCTGCAGCGCCGGCGACAGGAAGGTGTTGTCGACCACGGTCAGCGCACCCTGGGCGTGCGCGGCTTCGATCACGAAACGCAGGTCGGTGATGCGCAGCAGCGGGTTCGACGGGGTTTCGATCCAGACCACGGCCGGCTTGCTCGCCAACGCTTCCGTCAGCGAACGCGGGTCGGTCAGGTCGGCGGTGATCAGCTCGAACGCGCCCTTCGCCGCCAGCGCATTGAACAGGCGCCAGCTGCCGCCGTAACCGTCGTGCGGCACGACGATGCGGTCGCCGGGCTTGAGGAAGGCGTGCAACACCAGGGTGATCGCCGACATGCCGGTCGAGGTGATGACGCCGCCGGCGCCTCCTTCGAGTTCGGCCAGCGCTTCGCCGAGCAGGTCGCGGGTCGGGTTGCCGCTGCGGGTGTAGTCGTACTGGCGCTTGTCGTTGAAGCCGGCGAAGCTGAAGTTCGACGACAGCACGATCGGCGGCGTCACCGCGCCATAGGCGGTGTCGCGGTCGATGCCGGCGCGCACGGCGGCGGTGCAGGTGCTGCGGGTGCTGGTCGTGCTGGGGGTCGTGGTCACTGGTGCCGCTCCGTTGTTCTGAGTGCTCATGCGGCCACCTGCGTACAGTCGGCCAGCGCTTCGCGCAGGATGGTGTTGATGTCGGATTCTTCTTTCAGGCACGCGTCGTGCCCGTAGATGGAGCGCAGTACGCGCAGGCGGGTTTCGCCGCGCAGGCGTTCGATCAGGTCGTAAGACTCGCTGAGCGGGATCAGGCGATCCTCGCTGACCGCGACCACGGTGACCGGCACACGGATCGTCGAAGGGTCGATCTGTTGCAGGTCGATCGATTCGGACAGGCGCAGGAAGGCCGTGGTCGGCGTGCGCGCGACGTACTTGTTGCCGCAATGGTCGAGGTAGTCCTCGGCGGCGACGCGGACGCGGCCGTCGCGCACTTCGGCGTTGCCGAAACGCTCGGCGAACTCTTCCGGGGTGCGATAGCTCAGCACCGCCAGTTCGCGCGCCAGCGCCAGGCCCTGGCTTTCGTCGCACTGCAGCGCGCCCAGCGCGACCGCGCGGCGCTGCAGCGCGCGCCAGGCGGCGGCATAGGGATGAGCGCGGTGGGTGCCGCTGATCGAGACCAGTTCGCCCAGGCGCGAGGCATGCCGCGAGGCGAACTGCAGGCCGACCATGGCGCCGTAGGAATAGCCGATGAAGGCCTGCAGGCGTTCGATACGCAGCGCGTCGAGCAGCGCGGCGATGGCGTCGGCCTGGTCGGCCGGGTCGAGGGCGACGTCGAGCGTGCCGTCGGCGCCGATCCAGTCGAACGAGATCAAATAATGCTGGGACGGGTCCAGCGAACGGCCATGGCCGACCTGGCTCTGCCACCAGCCCTGCTCGCCGAATTCGCGGCTCGGCGCGAGGTGCCGATGAGCGGAGATGCCGCCGGCGACGAACAAGGCCGGCAGGCTGCGGTCGCCCTGGGTTTCGTAGCGCAGGGTCAGGCTGCGGCGGCCGGAGTGGCGCAGGTCCAGTTCGACGGCGATCTCGCCGCGGGTGGCGGCGGCACGGCCCGTACGCTCGAACACGTCGGCGGAAACGATCGCGGGCGAAGCATAAGAAACGAAGCTGTCGCTGCGTTCGAACGTGGCGGCGGGGCTGTTGGCGAAGCTCATGGCGGTCATCCGAAGTGAACGGGCCACCGAGTTCGCAAGTCGCAAGTGCGCCGGAAGCGCACTTCGCAACCATCTTCCGACCAACGCCATGAGGCGGGCCGCAGGAATTGGCACCTTCACGCAGCTTGCGCTGCGCTGGGTTGCCCCGGCTTCTAAGGGCCTGTCCCTCAGCCGGTCTCGATGGATGGGCTCAGTCTGCCGACCAGCGGAAGGCGTGTCAATCGCTTCATCCGCATATAGCGATTTATCATGAAGCCTCACACGAGCGTCACGCTTGCCTCCCCCTTGCCATCCACCCCGCATACACTTGGAATGATGAATAGCCGCCTCGTTGCCGCCGTCCTGACCACCGTCCTGCTGTCGGCCTGCGCCACCCGCCCGGTCCTGGAATCGGAAACCCGCACCACCAGCACCGGCCCGGCCGGGGTACGGATCGTCCCCGAACGCTTCGTCTCCGCCGAAAGCCCCGAGGACGAACTCGATTCGCTGGCGACCTGGCCGACCGAGAACGGCGCCACCTGGCTGATCGCCAGCGCCAAGTCGACCCATCGCCTGGCGGTCTACGATGCCGACAGCGGCCAGCGCCTGCGCACAGTCGGCGCGAAGGGCCAGGCGCTCGGCCAGTTCAAGCGCCCGAACGGGCTGACCGTGTTCGGCGACCATCTGTTCGTGGTCGAACGCGACAACCACCGCGTGCAGGTGTTGCACCTGCCCGACTTCGCCCCGGTCGGCAGCTTCGGCGACGCCGAGTTGCGCAGCCCCTACGGCGTGTGGATCAACGAGATCGCCCCGGGCGAGCTCGAGGCCTACATCACCGACAGTTTCATGTATGGCGACAAATTCGACCGCGTGCCGGCATTGAACGAGCTCGACCAGCGCGTGCGCCGCTACAAGATCCATTTCGACGACGGCGATGCCATGCGCAGCGAGTACGGCGGTTCGTTCGGCGACACCACCGAGGACGCCGCCCTGCGCGTGGTCGAGTCGATCGCCGGCGACCCCGCCAACGACCGCCTGCTGATCGCCGACGAGGACGACCGCCATCTCTCGACCCTGCGCGAATACACCCTGGCCGGCCGCTACACCGGCCGCCGCCTGCCCGATCGCAGCTTCGACGCCCAGGCCGAGGGCGTGGCCTTGTGGAGCTGTCCGAACGGCGCCGGTTACTGGATCGCCGTGGACCAGCTGATGCCGCGTACGATCTTCCATGTCTTCGACCGCGTCACCCTGGTGCCGCAAGGCAGCTTCAGCGGCGAAGTCACCGCCCATACCGACGGCATCGCCCTGCACGCCGCCGGCACGACCGCGTTTCCGACCGGCGCCTTGTACGCGGTGCACGACGACCGATCGGTAACCGCGTTCGATCTCGGCGATGTCGCCCGCTCGCTGCAACTGCAGTCCGGCTGTCTGAACTGACATCTTGGCTTTCGACCGTTCCACGCCGCACCGACGCCGTCCTTCGAACCCGACCATGCCGCGCTTTTCCGCCCTGCTTGCCCCCCTCCTTTGCGCCAGCGTGCTCGCCGTACCGGTGGTGCAGGCGGCCAAGCTTTACCGCTGGACCGATCGCAACGGCATCAGTCATTACGGCGATCGCCCGCCGGGGGCCGCGCCGCCGTCGGAAGTCCAGGTGATCCCGTTCCGCACCGAACCCGGCGCGATCGCCCGCCTGCGCGTGCAGCAGGACGGCGACCGCTACCTGGCCTGGGCCGACAACAGCCTGTCCGGGCCGATCGAAGTCCGCCTCGACTTCACCCACAGCAACAACATCGCCGGCTCGCCCTCGCTGCCCGCCTACGCGACCGTGGCCGCGCGCGGCAGCGCCGTGGTGGCGGTGCTCAGCGCCCAGGACCCGACCCGCGGCGGCGATTTCGAGCTGAGCCTGCGCAGCACGCCGGGCGACCCGGCAGCGCGCGCACAGAACGTCGATTACCTGCTGCCGCTGCAACAACAGCAATTCCGCATCGACCAGGGCTATGGCGGCCATTTCAGCCACACCGAACCCGAGCACCGTTACGCCGTCGATTTCGCCGCCGACATCGGCACGCCGGTGCTGGCCGCGCGCGACGGCTCGGTCATGCAGGTCGAGTCCGATTTCGACAAGGCCGGGCTCAACCTGGAGAAGTTCGGCGACCGCGCCAACTTCGTCCGCATCCTCCACGACGACGGCAGCATGGCCCTGTACGCCCACCTCAAGGCCGACGGCGGGGTGCTGGTGCGCACCGGCCAGCGCGTGCGCGCCGGCCAGCAGATCGGCCTGTCCGGCAACACCGGCTTCAGCACCGGCCCGCACCTGCATTTCGCGGTGCAGATCAACCGCGGCATGAAGCTCGAATCGATTCCCTTCCGCATGAGCGGCCCACAAGGTCCGCTGCGCCTGAGCGGCGGCACGCGCTAGAACCGACCGGCTCTGGGCAGGAGCGGCGCGAGCCGCGACCACGCCCGAGCCTGTCGCAGCGCAACCCTCCGCAGCCCCGCGGTCGCGGCTTGCGCCGCTCCTACCCAAAGAGCCCGGCAACCTCGCAATCCGGCCATCGCCCGACACCCCGCCCGGCCCAGGCACGCCGCCCGGGTATACTTCCGCCCTTCCTCTTGCCTCCCGACGCGCCCCGGGCGCGCCGTTCCCATGTCCGAAGTCTCCCAAGAAGCCCTCCGCCGCCGCACGTTCGCGATCATTTCGCACCCCGACGCTGGCAAGACCACGCTGACCGAAAAGCTGTTGCTGTTCGGCGGCGCCATCCAGATGGCCGGCTCGGTCAAGGGCCGCAAGGCCCCGCGCCATGCCACCTCGGACTGGATGGCCCTGGAAAAGGAGCGCGGCATTTCGGTCACGTCCTCGGTGATGCAGTTCCCCTACGAGGGCCGCATCGTCAACCTGCTCGACACGCCCGGCCACGCCGACTTCGGCGAGGACACCTACCGCGTGCTGACCGCGGTCGACTCGGCGCTGATGGTCATCGACGTCGCCAAGGGCGTCGAGGAGCGCACGATCAAGCTCATGGAAGTCTGCCGCCTGCGCGACACGCCGATCATGAGCTTCATCAACAAGCTCGACCGCGAAGGCAAGAACCCCATCGATTTGCTCGACGAGGTCGAGTCGGTGCTCGGCATCCAGTGCGCGCCGATCACCTGGCCGATCGGCATGGGCCAGCGCCTCAAGGGCGTGGTCCACCTGCTCAGCGGCGAAGTGCATCTGTACGAACAGGGCCGCAACTTCACCCGCCAGGACTCGACCATCTACGCCTCGATCGACGATCCGGCGTTCGAAGCGCGCATCGGTGCGCCGATGCTGGCCGAGCTGCGCGAGGAGCTGGAACTGGTCGAAGGCGCCTCGCATCCGTTCGACAAGGCCAAGTATCTGGCGGGCGAACAGACCCCGGTGTTCTTCGGCTCGGCGGTCAACAACTTCGGCGTGCAGCTGCTGCTGGACTTCTTCATCGAGCACGCGCCGGCGCCGAAGCCGCGCGAAACCACCACCCGCGAAGTGCAGCCCGCGGAAGCCAAGCTCAGCGGCTTCGTGTTCAAGATCCAGGCGAACATGGACCCGCAGCACCGCGACCGTGTCGCCTTCATGCGCATCTGCTCGGGCAAGTTCAGCGCCGGCATGAAGGCCTTCCATGCCCGTACCGGCAAGGAAGTGAAGCTCGCCAATGCCCTGACCTTCATGGCCAGCGACCGCGAGATCGCCGAAAGCGCATTCCCGGGCGACGTCATCGGCATCCACAACCACGGCACCATTTCGATCGGCGACAGCTTCAGCGAAGGCGAGGCGCTCGCCTTCACCGGCATCCCGAACTTCGCTCCGGAACTGTTCCGCCGCGCGCGCCTGCGCGATCCGCTCAAGCTCAAGCAGTTGCAGAAGGGCCTGGCGCAGTTGTCGGAAGAAGGCGCGACCCAATTCTTCCGGCCGCTGATGAGCAACGACCTGATCCTCGGCGCGGTCGGCGTGCTGCAGTTCGACGTCGTCGCCTACCGCCTCAAGGACGAATACGGCGTGGATGCGAGCTTCGAGCAGGTCGGTGTCGCGACTGCGCGCTGGATCCGCTGCAACGACGCCAAGAAGCTCGAGGAGTTCCGCGACAAGAACGCGCTGAACCTGTCGCTCGACGCCGCCGGGCAACTGGTCTACCTGGCGCCGACCCGGGTCAACCTGCAGCTCGCCCAGGAGCGCGCGCCCGGCGTCGAATTCCTCGCGACCCGCGAACACGCGCACGCGGTGGCGCTGGACTGATGCCGGCGCTGCGGCGATGGTGGCCGCATTTGCTGAGCAAGCGTTGCTGGGCAAGCGCAGCGAAGTCGCCGCGCTCGACTACAAGGACGCCTATCTGGCCAAGGTGGTCATGGACATCCATCGCCTGCGCAGCGGCAAGGCCCAGGCGATGGTGCCGCTGCGCGCCCTGCATCCGATGCACTTCTCCGACAACGTGGTCTACGCCCTGATACAACCTGTCGCCGTCGCCCGCTGCGCCCTGCGGTCGGGCTTCCCTCGCGCGTTTGCGACGCAGCACCGCGTTTCGCCGATGCTGCGCGGCAGCATCGACTAGCATCGGCCCGTCGGGCAGTCGAGCCGGCATCCAACCTGGAGGGGGACGTATGTATTACTTGGGTATCGTGTTGTGCCTGGTCGGCGGTCTGTGGATCGTCGTCAACGCGTTTCGCAAGAACATCTGGTGGGGACTGGGCTCGCTGCTGATTCCGTTCGTGGCGGTGGTGTTCGCGATCATGAACTTCGCCCAGAACAAGATTCCGTTGATCATCTACATCGTGGGCATCGTCCTGCTGATCGTCGGCATGCCGTCGATGAGCCAGATGGCCGCCGTTCCGGCCGGCTGACGCCGCCTCTGCGATCCGGCCCGGGGGCGCGCCGCTCCGGGCCGGATCGACCGGCACCGCGCGTGAAGGCAGCGCCCGCCGAAGGCTCGGGCAGGCCCCACGCCCCGGATCCGGGGCGCGAAACCGGACCGAGCGCACCTTACCGTCCCTGTCCTTTCGACCCGACTGCGGGCATTTGCCCCAGACCGCGCTAGGATGCTGGGACCATGCCTCTCGCCCATGCCCCCGCTCACGGCGAACACTCGATCCGCGAAGAGATCGCCAACGCACTGACCCACGGTCTCGGCGCCACCGCCGCATTGGCCGGCGGCGCCGTCATGATCACCCTGACCGCGATCTACGGCGACGCCTGGCAACTCGGCAGCGCGATCGTGTTCGGGATCAGCCTGCTGCTGCTGTACCTGGCCTCGACCCTGTACCACGCGATCCAGCATCCCGTGCTCAAGGGACGGCTCAAGGTCTTCGACCATTGCGCGATCTATCTGCTGATCGCCGGCACCTACACGCCGTTCACCCTGATCGGCCTGCGCGGCCCCTGGGGCTGGGGGCTGTTCGCGGCGATCTGGGGCCTGGCCTTCGCCGGCATCGTGTTCAAACTGTTCTATACCGGCCGCTTCAAACTGCTGTCGACGATGATCTACATCGCGATGGGCTGGCTGGTGCTGGTCGCGATCAAACCCCTGCTCAACGCGCTCGACGTCTGGACCCTGAGCTGGCTGCTGGCCGGCGGCCTGTGCTACACGCTCGGTACGGTGTTCTATCACCGCCCCTCGCTGCGCTATTCACACGCGATCTGGCATTTGTTCGTGGTCGCCGGCAGCGTCTGCCATTACATCTCGGTGTTCGCCCAGGTCGTCCCCTCGCCGGCCTGAACACCGTACGCCGCGTCCACGGTGTATTCACCTTCGCTTTACCGCCTTGCCGCAATGGTGAAGCCATCGTAGCGACCAGGTCCCTCCGCGCGGGCCGATGGCGTAGGTATCGCCGGCACGATCGGCCCAAGCGCTTCATGCCATGAGCGATTCTCCGACACCCCCGTCTGCGCCCGCGCCTGCCGAGCAGTCGTGGCGGACCCGTCTGCGCCGCCATCCCTGGCGCGCGTTGCTCACGGCGCTCGCGCTCGCCATCGTCGTGCTGCTCCTGCTGTGGGACTGGAACTGGTTCAAGGGTCCGATCGAACGCCAGGTCGAAGCGCGCACCGGCCGGCGTTTCGAGATCGCCGGCAACCTCGATGTCGATCTAGGGCGCGTGCCGGTCATCCGCGCCGACGGCTTGAGCTTCGCCAATGCCGACTGGGCCAAGCAACCGCTGATGGCCTCGGCGCAGCGTCTGGAAATCGCGGTGGAATTCTGGCCCTTGCTCAAGGGCGAGGTACGCGTCCCCAACATTCGCCTGATCCAGCCGCGGCTGAACCTGCAGAGCGATCCCAAGCACGGCGGCAACTGGAAATTCGGCCGCGACGGCGGCGGCGAGCTGCCGGTGTTCCGCCGCATCTGGATCGACGACGGGCGCCTGCGCTTTCTCGATGCCGCCGGCAAGACCGACATCGATCTCGCCGTCGCCAGCCGCGCGGCGCGCCGCGAGGATGCCGCGCCGCCGGTCGAGGTCGAAGGCGGCGGCCGCTGGAAGAACAACCGCTTCACCCTCCAAGGCCGGGCCGAATCGCCATTGGAACTGCGCGACGCGCAACGTCCGTATCGGATGAACCTGCGCGCCGTGGCCGGCGCCACCCGCGCCCATGCGCGCGGCGAACTGGTCGACCCCTTCCATCTCGGCGATTTCGACCTGCAGCTCGCCCTGGCCGGCAAGAACCTCGCCGACCTGTATCCGCTGATCGGCATCGCGATTCCGCCGACCCCGCCCTATGCGCTCGACGGCCGCCTGAGCCGCGATGGCGTGCGCTGGAACTACGACCGCTTCACCGGCAAAGTCGGCGACAGCGACCTGGCCGGCAGCGCCAGCGTCGACACCGGCGGCCCTCGCCCGTATCTGCGCGCCGACCTGGTTTCCAAGCGTCTCGATATGGACGACCTCGCCGGCTTCGTCGGCGCGCCGCCGCAGACCGGACGCGGCGAAAGCACCAACCCCGAACTCGCCGCCGAACATGCGCGACTGGAGGCCAGTGCGAAGCTGTTGCCGGCTACGCCGTATCAGCTCGACAAGTTGCGGGCGATGGACGCCGACGTGAAGCTCAAGGCCGCGCGCATCAATGCGCCGGGTTGGCCGTTGGACGACATGCAGGCGCATCTGCTGCTGGAGAACGGCCTGCTCAAACTCGATCCGCTCAACTTCGGCGTTGCCGACGGCGACATCCGCTCGATCGTCAGCATGGACGCGCGCCGTTCGCCGATCCGCACCCGCGCCGACATCACCGCGCGCAGATTGACCCTCTCCAAATTGTTGCCGAAGGTGAAACTGGCCGAGGACGCCGTCGGCAAGGTCGGCGGACGCATCGCCCTGACCGGCAACGGCAATTCGATCGCGACCATGCTCGCCAGCAGCGACGGCGACGTCGCGGTCGGCATGGGCCAGGGCCAGATCAGCAACCTGCTGATGGAATTCGCCGGACTCGACCTGGCCGAGATCCTCAAGTTCAAGCTGACCCACGACCGCAAGATCCCGATCCGCTGCGCCTTCGGCGACTTCGCCGTCGCCGACGGCGTCATGACCGCGCGCGCATTGGCCTTCGACACCAGCGACACCATCCTGGTCGGCAGCGGCACGATCGACCTGGGCGAAGAGAAACTCGACCTGCTGATCCGCCCGCGACCGAAGGACCGCAGCCTGCTCGCCTTGCGCACGCCATTGACCGTCACCGGCAGCTTCAAACAACCCAACGCCCGCCCGGACTTCAAACGCCTAGGCCTGCGCGGCGCCGTCGCCGTGGCATTGGGCAGCATCGCCCCACCGGCGGCCCTGCTGGCCACGATCGAACTGGGCCCGGGCAAGGATGCGGGGTGTGCGGCGCATGTGGTGAATTGAGCGGTTGCAGCGCGCTTGGTTTTCGGGCGAACAGTCTGGCTCTAGCCTAGCCCTGAGTGGCTGCAGTTGTTGCTGTTGCTTTGGTTGCTGTTGCTGTGCGTAGCCTCGCACTAGCGAAGGCAACGGAAGACCCGGAGGGCGGCGCGCAGGGATGCGCGCCATTTTTCATCGGGACAGGGATGTCCCGTATGAAAAAGCCCTGCGGGTGCACCGCTCGTGCGGGCTGCTGATTCAAAACAAAGCAACTTCTTTGGTTAGCTTTCTTTTGTTGCTTTAGACAAAAGAAAGTAACCCGCCGCTTTAGTGGCGGAAGCTTTTGGCGTTTGATCTAGATCCTGATCTTGCTTGTCTGATCCGACGCGAGGTCATCGCAGCGCGGTCGCGGCTTGCGCCTCTCCTACCCCTGGCTCCAGCCGGGAGCGTCGCGAGGTTGAGGCGCCGTGGCCGCCGCTTCTTGGGTAGGAGCGACGCGAGTCGCGACCACGTTCCGTCGGCCTCCGGCGTTTCGGTCAAGCAAGAGCAAAGCTTCCGTCCGCTGAAGCGGCCGGGTTACTTTCTTTTGCTAAGCCCAAAAGAAAGGTAACCAAAGAAAAGGGCTCTCCTTGCAAGGGCACAAGCCCGCGCGAGCGATGCATACGCAGGGATGCTCCAGACAGGCCATCCATGGCCTGCTTGCGCACGGCCCGCATCCTTGCGGGCCGCCCTACGGGTCTTCTCTTGACCGGCAAAGCTACAAAGCAAAGCGGATCAAAATCTCGGCAACGGCGCCGGCAACGGCAAGGGCAACAGCGATAAGGCCGACCGCTCGGCCCCTACATCGTCACACCAGCCCCCGGATGGGCCAGGTCGTACTTCAGGTACACGTCCCAGGTATCGCCGGCGGGGTAAGTCTGCTTGAGGTCGTACTCGACGCGTCCATCAGGAAAGCGACGTTCGGCCACCGGCCGGATTCGCTTCAGGCAGGACTCGTAGTTCTGCGAGCCGGTGATCATGTTGTCGTTACCGTCGAAGGAGATCTCGCGCAACACGATCTCGCGTCCGTCGCGGCAACGCCCGCCTTCGGCCTTCGGATCGCTCGGCCCTTCGATGCGCAGCAATAGATCGAACCGCTCGCCACGATCTTCCTGTCCAAGGATCGCGACCCGGTCGATCCGCGGGGCGCGGTCTTCGAACACATCGGCCGCTTCGATCGGGAAATCGAGCACCGCGGTCGCCACGTCGATGCGCTTGCCGTCGTCGGCCACCGACACCCGGGCCGGACGCTGCGGCGGGCTCGGCGGCTTCGCTGCGGCGGCCTTGGCCGTCTCGGCAGGCGCGTCGGACGACGCGGCGCATCCGGTCATCGTGGCGACGATCAGGGCAGCGACAAAGAGGCCGGCGACAGGCAGGCGCAAGGCGGCGAAACGGTATCGACTCATGGTGATCCTTCACAGGAATGACGCAGGGACGCACATCATCCCATCGCGCACACGTTTCCTGCGAATGGATCGTCGTCGTGCATGCGGTGCCTGCGCCGCCTGGCGGCCGCGCGACATCGCCTGGCGCCGCTCTCAACTGGCGATATAACGCTGCAGCTGATCCAGTTCGACCTGTTGGTCTTCGATCACCGCCTTGACCAGGTCGCCGATCGATACCACGCCGATGACGCGGCCGCCGTCGACCACCGGCAGGTGGCGAATGCGCTGGTCGGTCACCAGTTGCATGCAATGCTCGGCGCTGTCGCCGAGCCCGACCACCACGACCTCGGCGGTCATGATCGCGCGTACCGGCGTATCGGCCGAGGACCGGCCCTGCAATACGATCTTGCGGGCGTAATCGCGCTCGGACAGGATCCCGGCCAAGCGCACCCCGTCCATCACCAGCACTGCGCCGATGCGTTTCTCGGCCATCAGCCGGATCGCGTCGATGACCGGCGCGTCGGGACCGATCGCATGGATCTCAGGCGCTTTCGCCTCCAACAACTGTCTTACGGTGCGCATGACTGTCTCCTTCCGCAAACTGGGGAAACCGTGTCTGGTCCGAGGATACTCCTGGCGCGGGCTGCCAGGTGTCGATGAGGTAAAGCGGGCGCTGTTTCGACTCTTCGTACAACCGCCCCAGGTACTCGCCGATCAAGCCCAGCGCGATCAACTGAACGCCGCCCAGGAACAGGATCACCGCCATCATCGTCGGCCAGCCCTGGACCTGGTCGCCGAACAACAACGCCTTGAGCACGACCTTGGCGCCGAACGCGAACGCCACCAGCGCCGTCGCCAGGCCCAGGTAAGTCGCCAGGCGCAGCGGCGCGGTCGAGAAACTGGTGATGCCTTCCAGGGCCAGGTTCCACAGCCGCCACAGGTTGAACTTGCTGGCCCCGGCCACGCGCGCTTCGCGGTGATAGGGCAAGGCGACGCGGTGGTAGCCGACCCAGCCGAACAGGCCCTTCATGAAGCGATGGCGCTCGCGCAATTGCCGCAGCGCGTCGAGCGCGCGCGGCGACAGCAGGCGGAAGTCGCCGGTGTCGGCCGGGATCGGCGTGCGCGAGAGCCGCCCGATCACCCGATAGAAGGCGTGCGCGGTGGCGCGCTTGAACCAGCCCTCGCCCTCGCGCTCCAGGCGCGTGCCGTAGACGTCGTCGTAACCTTCGCGCCACTTGGCGACGAATTGCGGGATCAGTTCCGGCGGGTCCTGGCCGTCGGCATCGAGGATCAGGGCGGCGCCCTGCTCGACCCGGTCCAGACCCGCGGTCAGCGCCGCTTCTTTGCCGAAATTGCGCGACAGCCGCAGCAGCGCGACCCGCGGATCGGCCGCGGCGATGCCTTGCAGGATCTCCCAGGTGCGGTCGCGGCTGCCGTCGTCGATATACAGCACCCGCCCGTCGACGCCTTGCGCTGCCAGTGCATCCAGGGCCGCGGCGATGCGCGGCTGCAGCAGCGGCAGGCTGGGCGCCTCGTCGAAGGCAGCCAGGACGACGGTGACTAGATCGCGATTCATGCCGACATAGTAGCGGCGACGCCGGCCGCGCCGATGTGACCGCCGATCGGCGGCGGCCGTTTCGACGCAGGCTCCGGGCCGATCCGCCAGGGACCGATCCGCTCGACGCGGACCGCTCGATCCGGGCTTACTTACTCCCGGCTTAGTCGATTTGTTTCAGATAACCGTTGCCGCCGATCGAACGCATCTGCCGCTGGATCGCGCCGGCGCGGCGTTGCACGTAGGGGCCGGGCCGGGAAATGCTGTAGCGCTTCGGGTTCGGCAGCACCGCGGCCATGCGCGCGGCTTCGGCCGCGCCGAGCTGGCGCGCGTCCTTGCGGTAGTAGGTGCGCGCCGCCGCCTGGGCGCCGTACACGCCGTCGCCGAACTCGGCGAAGTTGGCGTACATCTCGATGATCCGGTGCTTGGACCACATCGATTCGATCAGCAAGGTGTACCAGGCCTCGACGCCTTTGCGGATCCAGCTGCGGCCGCTCCACAGGAACAGGTTCTTCGCGGTCTGCTGGCTGATGGTGCTGCCGCCGCGGACCTTGCGGCCGCGCGCGTTGTTCTTGCGCGCCTTCTCGATCGCCTTCAGGTCGAAGCCGAAATGCTCGGCGAAATTCTGGTCTTCCGACGCCACCAGTGCGACCGGCACGTTCGAGGACATCTCTTCGAGATCGCGCCAGTCGTGGGCGAGACGGAACCCGAAATCGCCCGAGCCCCAGGCTTCGAGCTGGCGGATCATCATGAACGCCGAGAACGGCGGATCGACGAAGCGCAGGGCCGCGACCTGCAGCACCGACGCCAGCACGAACAAGAACGGCAACGCGATCAGCCAGCGCAACCATCGCCGCAGACGCCGCTGGCGCGGTACCGGCGCGGTCGGCGCGCGCCCGGGAGCCGCGGTCGTACGCTCGGTCAAGTCTTGCACCGCATCGCCTCCGTCCCCACTCTTGGCCCGTGGCCGCGCGAGCGCCCATATGCCGGCACGGCTGAAATTCGCTCCGAACGCATCGGCATGCTTTACCTCCCCCCTTCACAGGAACCCGCGCATTATCCGCGATGCCGCGTCCCGCATTCGCATAACCGCACGATCCGCGCGACCGAGAGTACGACGATGACCGAAGCCCGCCCCGCCGCCCAGACCGACGACCGCGACTGCCTGACCCGCTTTCTGATCGAAGCCGCCGGCGTCCGCGGCGTGCGCGTCCACCTGCACGATACCTGGCAGCAGATCCGCGAACGCTCGGATTACCCCGCCGCCGCGGCCGAATTGCTCGGCGAGGCGGCCGCAGCCGCGGCCTTGTTCACCGGTCACGCCAAGGTCGACGGCCGGCTTTCGGTGCAGCTGCGCGGCAACGGTGCGCTACGCACCCTGTTCGCCGAATGCACCGCGGCCGGCACTTTGCGCGGCATCGTCCAACTCGACGAGGACGCCGGCCCGGCCTCGCGCGACCTGCGGGCCATGGGGCCGGACGCGATGCTGGCGATCACCATCGAGAACCCGGGCCTGCACGGCCGCGAACCGGTTCGCTACCAGGGTCTGGTCGGGCTCGAATCCGACTCCTTGGCCGGCGCTTTCGAGGGCTATTTCCGCCAGTCCGAGCAATTGCCGACCCGACTGTTGCTGGCCGCCGACGAACGGCAGGCCGCCGGCCTGATGCTGCAGAAACTGCCCGGCGACGAGGGCGACGACGACGGCTGGGTCCGGGTCGGCGCCCTGTTCGACACCCTCAGTGCCGGGGAATTGCTCGATCTGCCGACCGACACCCTGCTGACCCGACTGTTCCACGAGGACGGCATCCAGTTGCTCGGCGGCAAGCCGCTGGGCTTCGCCTGTTCGTGCTCGCGCGAGCGGGTCGAGGCCATGCTGGTCTCGCTCGGCCAGGAGGAGGCCGAGGCCGCCGCGGCCGACGGCGAGGCCGAGATCCGCTGCGAGTTCTGTGGCCAGCGCTATGGTTTCGACCGCAACCAAATTGCCGGCCTGTTCGCCGCCGCAGCCCATGAAATAGAGGCTCCGGACCGGCTACAGTGAGGGCCGATCGGTCGGATTTGAGACATCGTCCCGATTGTTAAATAAACATAAACCGGCTATAGTCGGGCCGCAAGAAATGGGGAACTTGGCCGGCTTCACCCGGTCATAACGACGGTCCGCACACCTAAAGAATCCATGCTCAAGCACCTGCGCCAATTGCCGCTTGTCCTGTCGCTCGCCTTCGGCGTAGCTGCGGGCGCGCATGCGCAGGTTTTGCCGGGCAAGCGTGCGGAAACCACCTATTTGCCGGTGTGGAACCAGAACAACGGCAAGCTCGAATACCTGCTGCAGTTGGAGCCCGCCAGCAACCAGGCGGCCGGCATACGCTGGAAATCCGGCAACAACACCTTCGACGCCGCGCTCGGCCTCGATGCCGGCGACGGCCTCGGCCTGGTCTGCGATCGCAAGACCGGCCTGGCCGGCGTGGTCGGCAATCTCGCCAATCACTGCCTGCTCGCCTCTCTCGACGAAGACGACGCTCGCAGCGACAGCCGCCAGGTGACCGCCGGCGCCAGCATCAGCCGTCCCGGCGGCCGCGTCGGCGTTTCCGTCGGCAGCGGCCGCGACACCATGCCGGCCTGGCTGAGCCCGAACAGCCGGCCCAGCCGGATCGAACAGAACACTCTCACCGTCTACGGCCAGAAAGACATCGGCAGCGGCTACGCGCTGGTCTCGATTGGTGGCACCCGAGCGCGCGCGCGCCTGATCCCGGCCGGCGAGATGCCCGGGCTGGCCGATCGCTGGAGCAGCAAGAGCATCACCCTCGGTGCGGGCGTCGGCAATTTCGGCGCCAACATCATCGGCCGCGTCGTCGACACCCCGGGCCCAGGCCAATGGGAAGGTCTCGGCGTCGGTCTGACCTGGCGTACGCCGTGGAGCGGCCAGCTGACCGTCGGCGCCGAAAACGTCGTTACCCGTGGCAAGAACCCGTTCGCCCCGGGCAACGGCGAGAAGGACGAAGGCACCGTGCCCTACGTCCGTTACGAGCAGGATCTCTGACCGGGTTCCGACCCGACCGGCTCGATCGATACAAGGCGATGCGCCTCAACTTCCCCGTCCTGCGGACGACTTCGGCTTTGCGCGGCCACGGCTTCTAAAGGCTGCGCATCGGACTGCGCTGCGACCCCTCGCTACGCGCCGTTCCCGCTGACGGCAACGCGATCGCTTGCCCAAAAACGGCTTTTTGATCGCCGGCCGGCCGCCTCTCGACCACCCCGGCCATGCCCTTTCCCGCCCGTGAACCGGGCCGGACCGACCGCGCCGCCAAGCTGAATAGGCACATTAACCGCAGCCGGCGGCCAGCCCACGAAAATGTACGGGAAAGTACGTGGAGACGGGCTCACAACCCGCCAGCCGCATACGTCACAAATAGACGCTTAACGACACTTTAATTTTTCCGAAGGCGCGGTTAGGATCGGCGAACCTTGCCGGCCTTGGCGTCTGATTTGACTCCTCCGGCGGGATACACGGGTACACCAGACCGATTCGGAGAGAGAGAGAATGACTTTTAAAACCACCAAGCTCCGCGACGCGATTACCTTCGCGCTCGCAGTGGGCTCGACGGCCCTCGCAGGTGCCGCCGGCGCGCAGGAAGCGAGCGCCCCCGCCCAGAAGGAAGCGACCACCCTCGACCGCATCGAGGTCACCGGTTCGCGCATCCGTCAGGTCGATCTCGAAACCGCACAGCCGGTTCTCTCGATCACCCGCGCGGACATCGAGAAGCAGGGCTTCCAGTCGGTCGCCGAAATCCTGCAGAACATCTCTGCAGTCGGCGCACCGGCGATCAGCCGCGCTCAGCCGCTGTCGGCCGGCGAAAACGTCGGCGGCCAGTTCATCAGCATGCGTAACCTCGGTGCCACCCGCACCCTGATCCTCGTCAACGGCAAGCGCCTGGGCATCAGCACCAGCGGCTTCCAGGACGTCTCGCTGATCCCGACCGCCGCGGTCGAGCGCATCGAAGTGCTGAAGGACGGCGCCTCGTCGATCTACGGCTCCGACGCCATCGCCGGCGTGGTCAACATCATCACCCGCACCAACTTCGAAGGCGCCACCGCCAACGCCTACTACGGCCAGTACAGCCAGGGCGACGGCGCAACCACGCGTGCCGATTTCGTCCTCGGTTTCACCGGTGACCGCGGTTCGCTGACCGCCGCCGTCGAATACCGCAAGGAAGAAGCGGTGTTCTCGGGCGACCGCGAATTCTCGGCCTATCCGCAGGGCGGCATGCACCCGACCCGTGGCTGGACTACGGTCAGCCAGTGGGGCGTGATCAACCTGCCGACCGCGCTCGGCGGCAACCGCGTGCTCAACGCCGGCGCGGACTTCCGCAACATCGCCAACTACCACGCCCAGAACGCGAACACCGGCGGCACCGCTGCCGATCCGAACGGTTCGCCGATCGACAAGAGCAACACCAACCTGCAGACGCACCTGCGTACGCCGGTGGAGAGCCGCTCGCTGTTCGTCAACGGCGTGTTCGACATCAACGACAAGCTGCGCTTCCGCAGCGACATCCTGTACTCGTCGCGCGATGCAGAACGCCAGGTCGCCGGCTATCCGTTCCAGAGCGCTTCGGCCGGTCCGATCCCGGGCGGCTTCCGCATGTCGCGCGACAGCTACTACAACCCGGTCGGCACCAAGCACGGCTTCGCCACCCCGCAGGACGTCAACTTCTGGCGCCGTACCTGGGAAATTCCGCGTACCGACAAGCCCACCTCGACCACCTGGCGCTTCGCCGCCGGTCTCGAAGGCAACTTCGACATCGGCGAGCGCACCTTCGATTGGGACGTGGGCTACCTGTACAACAACAACAAGGTCACCCAGGAAAACTACGGTAACCTGAACATCGAGCGCACCAAGCAAGCGGTGGGCCCGTCGTTCCTCAACGCCAACGGCGTCGTCCAGTGCGGCTCGGCCGCCAGCCCGATCCCGCTGACCCAGTGCGTGCCGTGGAATCCGTTCATCCCCTACGGCCGCACCGGCGACGGCGGCCTCACCGGCAACCAGGCCCTGCAGGACTACCTGTTCCAGCGCCTGAACTCCAGCGGCGAGACCGAAACCAGCGTGTACAGCGCCAACCTCGCCGGCTCGTTGTTCGCCCTTCCGGGCGGCGACCTGGGCTTCGCGGTCGGCTATGAACACCGCAAGGAAGAAGGTCGCTTCATCCCCGACGCGCAGGCCGTGACCGGCAACTCGACCACCCTCGCCGGCGGTCCGACCCAAGGTTCGTACAAGGTCGACGAGTTCTTCGTCGAGCTCGCGATCCCGCTGCTCGCCGATCTGCCGGGCGCCAAGGAACTGAGCTTCAGCGTCGCCAGCCGTTATTCGGACTACGACACCTTCGGCGACACGGTCAACAACAAGTTCGGTTTCAAGTGGAAGCCGATC
Organism: Lysobacter sp. CA196; assembly: GCF_052078695.1. Lineage (NCBI taxonomy): Bacteria > Pseudomonadati > Pseudomonadota > Gammaproteobacteria > Lysobacterales > Lysobacteraceae > Lysobacter > Lysobacter sp. CA196. The sequence continues at coordinate 23,713 of NZ_JBQJIN010000026.1, forward strand.
GACTCGTTGCTGGTCCGCGGCACCTGGGCTGAAGGCTTCCGCGCTCCGACCATCAACGATCTGTATGGTGGCGGCTCGCAGACCTTCTCGTTCTTCACCGATCCCTGCGACACCACCTTCGGTGCCGCTCGCGGCAACGCACGTTGCTCGGCCGACATCGTCAACGCAGCGACTTTCCGTCAGCTGCAGCAGGGCTTCGTCCCGGCGACCGGCTCCAACGCGCAGACGCCGGTGGCGTTCTTCTCCGGTTCGAACCCGAACCTGATTCCGGAAACCTCGGAGTCGAAGACGCTGGGTCTGGTCTGGAGCCCGGGCTTCGTCGAAGGCCTGAACGTCAGCCTCGACTGGTGGACGATCAAGATCGAAGACACCATCGTCGCCGACACGCCGACGCAGATGCTCAACGACTGCTACCTGCAGAACGACGCCGCTCGTTGCGCCGGTTTCACCCGCGATCCGGTCCTGGGCTACGTCAACAGCCTGAACTTCACCAGCATCAACGCCGGCTATCGTGAAGCGGAAGGCTACGACTTCGAGCTGAACTACCGTCTGCCCACGCAGTACGGCAACTTCGCTCTGAACTGGCAGTCGACCTACACCACGAAGGACGAGATCAAGACCGATACGGGCGCAACCACCCTGCCGCAGCAGCTGGTCGGCTACGCGACGTCGCCGGGCTTCACCGGCACGTTCCGTGTCCGTTCCAACGCCAGCCTGAGCTGGGAGAAGGGTCCGGTCAGCGCAACCTGGGGTGCTCGCTACTACTCCTCGATGAAGGAAACCTGCTTGTCGGCCACGCTCTTCCCGAGCGAGTGCGACAACCCGACCTTCCGCGCCGCCAACGCCGCTCAGACGCGTCCGACCAACAAGCTCGGTTCCAACACCTTCCACGACCTCGAAGTCCGCTTCGCGACCCCGTGGAATGCGACTGTCGCACTCGGCGCCAACAACGTGTTCGATCACGTCGGCCCGAGCGTGTACAGCCAGCCGAGCGCGAACGTGTCCTACCAGGGCCAGTTCGACATCGGTCGCTTCGTGTACATGAAGTACCAGCAGCGCTTCTAAGCAACACGCGTTGCCGCAACACCAAAACGGCCTCCTTCGGGGGGCCGTTTTCTTTTGCGGGGCCAAAAACCGCGTCGCAAGGCGTTTTGCGACAAAAAAGCACTTAACAACACTTTAATTACTCGGCCAAGGCGTCTACTATCGGGCCGGCTTTGCCAATTTAGGCCTTTACGTATGCGCCGTTTGGCTAGCCCCTTTGCTTGGGACCCGTTCGTTCAGGACAGACTTGGAGAGAGAGATGACCCTGAAGACCACCAAACTGCGTGACGCGATCGTCTTCGCGTTGTGCGTGGGCGCGACCAGCCTGGCCGGTACCGGCCTCGCCTCGGCCCAGGACGCCACGGCACCCGCCGCTGCGCCCGCCGAAGACGCCACCACCCTGGATCGCATCCAGGTCACTGGTAGCCGCATTTCCATTCCCGGCCTGACGACCAACAGCCCGGTCATGACCGTCGATCGCGAAGAGATCGACCGCAACCAGCCGGTCACCGCCGAAGACTTCCTCAAGGTCCTGCCCGGCGCTGTGCCGGCCATCGGCCCCGGCACCAACAACGGCGCCAACGGCGGCGCCACGATCAACCTGCGCGGCCTCGGCGACAACCGCACCGTGGTGCTGATGGACGGCCGTCGCGTCGTTCCGTTCAACCTGTTCGGCGTGGTCGACACCAACGTCATCCCGGTCGCGCTGATCGACAGCGTCGACCTGGTCACCGGCGGCGCATCGGCCGTGTACGGCGCAGACGCCGTCTCGGGCGTGGTCAACTTCGTCCTCAAGCGCAACTTCGAAGGCGTAGAGGTCAACACCAGCTACGGCCAGTCGAGCAAGCAGGACGGCGATCGCCGCAACACCACCGTCACCCTGGGCATGAACCTGGACGACGGCCGCGGCAACTTCGTGCTGAGCCTGGGCAAGACCGACAACGACCCGCTGCTGCAGGGTTCGCGCGGCTTCTCCGAGTTCAACCTCGACTCGACCAGCGGCGAAGCCGGCGGTTCGGGCACCTCGATCCCGACCCGCGTCGGTCCGCTCGGCCAGATCAATCCGGCCACCGGCCGTTTCGATCGCATCGTCACCCCGTTCAACTACAACCCGTTCAACTTCAACCAGACCGCGCTGGATCGTTGGCAGGCCACCGCACTCGGCCGCTACGAGATCAACGAGCACGCAGAGGCTTACACCCAGCTGCTCTACACGCGTTCGAACGTGTTCTCGCAGATCGCTCCGGGCGGCCTGTTCGGCGGCCGTTTCGACCTGGGCATCGGCAACCCGCTGATCCCCGAACCGGCGCGCCAGCAGATCTGCACCCAGTTCGGCGTGCCGGCCGCCAACTGCGTGGTCGGCAGCCCGACCACGGTCAACACCACCTTGAACCGCCGCACCACCGAGCTCGGCACCCGCTCGACCGACTTCCAGAACAAGGTCTTCCAGGCCACCCTGGGTCTGCGCGGCGAGATCAACGACCGTTGGCGCTATGACGCCTACTGGTCGCACGGCGAAGCCGACCAGCTGACCGTGTCGGCCGGCTTCCTGTCCAAGGCCCGCACCCAGCAGGCTCTGTTGTCGACCGACGGCGTCAACTGCGTCGACCCGACCAACGGCTGCATCCCGCTCAACCTGTGGGGCGTGGAAGGCACCATCGGCACCAACTCGAAGAAGTTCCTCGAAGTGCTGACCTTCGCCACCCAGCGCGTCGAACAGGAAGTCTGGTCCGGTTCGGTCAACGGCGACCTGGGCGACAACTTCAAGAGCCCGTGGGCCGATTACCCGATCGGCATGGCGTTCGGCCTGGAAGGCCGCAAGATGACGGCGCTGAACCGCGCCGACGCGGCTTCGCGCGATCCGGAAGAAGTGCAGGGTTCGGGCGGCGCCAATCCCGACGTCGAGGGCAGCCTGAAGCTGCGTGAGGCTTACTTCGAAACGATCGTGCCGCTGATCAGCGGCAAGACCGGCGCGCACGCCTTGAACTTCGAAGCCGGCTACCGCCACACCGAGTTCAAGTCGGGTCAGACCGACACCGACTACGGCAGCTACAAGTACGGCCTGGAATGGGCTCCGATCGAAACCCTGCGTTTCCGCGGCATGTTCCAGCGCGCGACCCGCGCCCCGAACATCAACGAGCTGTTCCAGCCGGTCGTCACCGGCCTGGACAACACCGCGGTCGATCCCTGCGAAGCCTCGCAGCTGGCGCTCAACGGCGGCGTGACCGGTTCGGTCGCAGCGCTCTGCGTCGCCACCGGCGTGCCGCAAGCGATCCTCGACAGCCAGGGCGGCGTCGACGGTCCGAGCGCGGGTCAGGCCAACGCCTTCGTCGGCGGCAACCCGATCCTGGGCCCGGAGAAGGCCGACACCCAGACCCTCGGTCTGGTGTGGCAGCCGATGGAAGACCTGTCGATCACCCTGGACTACTGGAAGATCGACATCAAGGACGCGATCACCCGTCCGGTGCTCGGCGATGCGCTGTTCGGTTGCTACGACCGCGAGTTCAACCCGACCCTCAGCATCACCCACCCGATGTGCCAGCTGATGATCGGCGCGCGCGAAGTGGCCGACGGTTCGCTCAACGGCGAAGCACGCGGTCCGTTCCTCAACCGCTCGAACAAGGGCCGCATCACCACCGACGGTTGGGACCTGGGCGTTCGCTACGGCATCCCGCTGAGCAACGAGTGGGGCCGCCTGGACTTCGCGCTCGACCTGACCAAGACCGACACCTACGACTACCAGGGCGACCCGCAGGTCGGCAAGCACGACTGCGTCGGCGTCTACGGCGTGTCGTGCAACGTCATCGCCGGCATCGTGTACGACTACAAGTCGAACTTCCGCGCGGTGTGGTCGATCAAGGACTTCGAGCTCGGCTTCAACTGGCGTCACCTGAGCTCGGTCGACGTCGAACCGGGTCCGATCGAGTGGTTCCCGGACTACACCTCGATCGATTCGTACGACTACTTCGATCTGACCATGGCCTATGAACTGCCGTGGAACGCTCGCATCAACTTCACCGTGAACAACGTCGCCGACAAGAAGCCGCCGGTCGTGGGCAGCAACATCGGCAGCACCGGCTTCAACAGCGGCAACACGTTCCCGCAGTACTACGACACCCTGGGTCGTTACTACACCCTGGGCCTGACGATGCGCTTCTAATAAAAAGCATCATCCGAGTCGAATTGAGGCGGGCTTCGGCCCGCCTTTTTTTGTGGGCGGCGGAAACTAAGGGGGATGTGCTCTGGCTCTGGCCCCCATCCCGACCCTGGCCGTTGCCATGGCTGTTGCTGTTGCTGTTGCTGTAATGAGCTTGGCGCAGTTCCGAACTTGCGAGAACACCTGGAGACCCGGAGGGCGGCGCACAGGACGTGCGCCGTTTTTCGATAAGACAGGGACGTCTTATCGAAAAATCCCGGCGCAAGCTGCGTGCTCGCAGGGGAGCTTCGTCAAGGAAAGCCCTTTTCTTTGGTTACCTTTCTTTTGGGCTTAGCAAAAGAAAGTAACCCGGCCGCGTCAGCGGACGGAAGCTCTGCTGTTGCTTGGTCGAAACGCCGGAGGCCGACAGGGCGTGGTCGCGACTTGCGTCGCTCCTACCCTGGGCTCCAGCGAGAGGTCGAGGCGTGGTGGTCGCGGCTTCTAAGGGTAGGAGCGGCGCGAGCCGCGACCGCGTTGCGACGGTCTTGCGGCGCATCTTTAAAACAAGATCAGGATCAAACGCCAAAAGCTTCCGCCACTAAAATGGCGGGTTACTTTCTTTTGTCTAAAGCAACAAAAGAAAGCTAACCAAAGAAAAATGCTTCTCTTTGAATCACAGGCCCGCACGATCGATGCATCCGCAGGGATTTTTCATACGGGACATCCCTGTCCCGATGAAAAACGGCCCGCATCCTTGCGGGCCGCCCTCCGGGTCTTCTTTGGCCTTCGCGAGTGCGTGGCTGCGCACAGCAACAGCAACGGCTATAGCCGGAGCTGGGCTAGGGCCGGAGCCGAGCTGGGCCGAGCTGGATCCGGGAGTGAGTCTGAGAATGAAACTGGAACAGCGCCCCGGTCGGGCCGAGAACCGGCTCGGCGACCAACGCTCTGCCCTCGTGACGGCGCGCCTCAGCCCGCCAGGAAATCCCGATGCGCCCGCATCATCGCGTCGACCATGTCGCGTTCGGCCAGCGACAGCAGCGGATTCCAGACGTCGAAGATCAGCACCACGCGCAGTTCGTCGCTGTCGTTGTGCGCCTCGTGTTCGATCGAGTCGTCGAAGATCAGCACTTCGCCGACCTTCCATTCGCGCCGCTCGAAACCGACCCGGTAGCGGCAATGCTCGGGCACGATGAGCGGCAAATGCACGACCAGGCGCGCATTGGTCTCGCCGTGGTGCGGCGGGATGTGGGTGTGCGGCGCCAGCGCCGAAAACATCGCGTTCGGGCAGACGTCGGCGATCTGGGCCATGTCCACCGCTTCCAGCGCGGCTCGGGTCTGCGGGCACAGCGCCAGGTGTTCGTGCACCGGCTGGGCGTAACTCCACAGTTTGTAGGTGCTCCAGCGCCGCGAGTGGTTGAGCTCCTGCCACTGGTTGACCGGGTCGCCGGGCTGGTACTCGATGTACGGCGTGAACTCGGCCTGCTCGTTGCGCAGCACCTCGCGCATCTCGCGCTGGATCTCGTAAGTGCGCGCTTCCAGTTCGGGCACCCAGGGGAACTGGGCGCGGTCGTAGAACGGGATCGCCGGCAGCCGCGGTATGCACAGCTGGTTGCAGTCGGCGTGATACGGCTTGCTGCGCCCGACCATGATCGAGGCGGCCTCGTCCCAGCGCCCGAGCACGCCGGCCTCGAGCGCGGCGCGCGGGCCGCCGACGCGATGGGCGAGAAACTCGCTGAACTCGTCGGAATGTTGCTGGACCTTGCCCTTGGCGTGGAGCAACTGGGTCTTCAACATGTCCGGCCAGTGCGGCTCCGGCGGCGCGACCGTCAAGGCGTTGCGATAGGCCTGCGCCGCCGCCCGCGCCTTGCCGGTGCGTTCGAGGAAGGCGGCCTTGGCCAGCAGCCCGGCCAGGAAATACGGGTCGGCGACGAGGGCGGCGCTGATCGCCTCCCACTCGGCCGTGGCGTCGCCGCGTTCGCGTTGAACCATGCCGATCGAGAGCAGGATCATCGGGTCGTTCGGTGCGGCGCGATGCGCGGCCTGCAACAGCTCGACCGCACCGCGGGTGTCGCCGCGCTGCAGGGCGTGGATGCCGAGGCTGTAAAGCGCTTGCGGGTGCTGCGGCGCGAGGCTGCGCACCTGGCTCCACAGCGCTTCGGCTTCCTGCCAACGGCCGGCGCGCGAGGCCAGGCCGGCGGCCTGGACCAGTTGATTGACCTGTTCGTTCAAGACCGCTTCCCTCGCCGGACGGAACTGCGACCGCGCCACTGAGGGCGCGATCGGCACTGCATCGATGGCGCGCCGGGCGCGCCTAGGCGAGGAACATACACCGGCGGCGTTGCGCCGCCCAGAGTGGCCGCGGTGGCGGCCTGCGCGCCGGGATAGGCGATTCCAGGGACCCCGGCGCGCCTGCTTCGCTCAGTTCAGCTCCAGGCTCGCGTCGCCGGAGAAGGTCTCGATCTTGATCGAGCCGCTGCCGTTGCCGTAGCGGTGCTCGAAGCTCGAACCCGGACCGTGCTTGGGCCGGACGATCTGCGCGTCGGGCGCGCTGAGATCGCCGCTGAAACTCTGTCCGTGCACGCTCGCCGACAGCGCGCGCGGCAGCGACAGACGGACGTCGCCGCTGACCGTTTCCAGCGAGATCTCGCCGCCGTCGGCCAGGGCCCCGGTCACGCGCAGGTCGCCCGACACCGAATTGCCCGACAGCTTGGCCAGGCGCGATTCGCGCGTGGTCACGTCGACCTTGCCCGACACGGTCTCGATGTCGACCTCGCCGTTGAGCCGGCCACGCAGGCTGAGGTCGCCGCTGACGGTCTGGGCCGAGACTTTCGGGCTGTTGAGGGTCAGGCGCAGATCGCCGCTGACGCTTTCGATTTCGGCCTCGCGCGGGGCCGCAGCGACGATCACATCGCCGCTGACGCTGTCGATGCTGAGGTCGCGCGGCGCGACGCCGTTGACGTCGACGTTGGCCGAGACCGCATCGATCTCCAGCTTGGCCTGCAGCGGCACGGTCAGGCGCAGTTCGGTCGGTTCGCTCTTGTCGCCGCCGACCAGGAAGCCCATGCCGCTGCCGCGATTCGGGTAGCGGACCTTGATCGACAGGTGCTCGCGGTCGCCTTCGATTTCGAGCTTCTCGACGCCCTCGCCGAGGCTGCCCTCGATCTTGACCTCGGGACGGTCCCAGGCGCGGACCTGGATCAGGCCTTTGACGTTGTCGATCTCGATGCTGCCCATGGGGTCGAGCGGGCGGGTCTGGTTGATCGGCGTCGCGGCGAAGGCCGGCATCGCCGCGGCCAGGGCCCATGCCAACAGGCCGAGCACGGGAACGAAACGGCGGCGATTGCGGAGAGCGCTGCGGTACTGGGGGTGAGCGGTGGTCATCGTGGCGTCCTCCGTGGATCAGGTGTAGACCACGCGCTGTGCGAGCGCGAGGCGACGGGCGTAGGTGCGGCGCAATTGTTCGAGCAACAGACGCGAATCGGGGGCGTGGGCGAGCGCATCGAGAATCAGCGCGGCGTTGCGGTCGAGTTCCTCGAACGCGGGCTGCATCGCTTTCGCCTGTTCGGTGGCCGGGGCGATCTCGCGTATCGCCGCCTGGTACTGGCGGGTCATGCCGTCGGCTTCGCGCTGCAACAGGCTGGCGGGCGCCTTGGCCTGGGCGGCGACCGGCACCGACGACTCGGGCTCGGCGCGGAATTGTCCGGCGATGCCGATCGCCAACGCGGCCACGCTGGCGGCCAGCGCCAGCGGCGCCATCCAACCCTTGCGGCCGGTTTCGCGCGCACGCAGGGCGATCACCGGCGCACTGGTCGGCGCTTCGGCGACAGCGGCCGGCGGCGCCTGCTCGCCAAGACGCGCGGCGATGCCGGGCCACAGATCGCGGGTTGGCGACGCATCCCGGCGCAGCGCACGCAACTGCCAGCGCAGGGCGTCGGGCAGCTCGCCTTCCGGAGTGTTCGCTTCGGGGGTTCGGTTGTGGTCGCTCATGCCTGCTCTCCAAGTCGCGTCCGCAACAGACTGCGGGCGCGATGCAACTGTGCTTTGGAACTGCCGACCGCCATGCCGAGTTCGGCGGCGATCTCCTCATGCTTCCAGCCTTCGACGTCGTACAGCACCAACACGGCACGGGCGCGGGGCGGCAGCGTAGCGACCGCGCGTTCCAGATCCATCGACAAGGCCATCACATGGCCGGCCGAGTCGGCGCTACCGATCAACTCGAACGCGTCCTCGTCGCTGTCCTCGAACGGCCGGCTGCGCCGTCCGCGCAGTTCCATCAGGGCGGTGTTGACCGCCAGCCGGTGCAACCAGGTGCCGAACGCCGATTCGAAGCGGAAGCTCGGCAGGGCCTGCCAAGCGCGGACGAAGGCTTCCTGGGTGAGGTCTTCGGCGCGGGCGCCGTGGTAACCGACCAGGCGGGCGATCACGCCCTGGACCCGGCCGGCGTGGCGGCGGTACAGCGCTTCGAAAGCCGCGACGCCGCCGGCCGCCGCGGCAGCGACCAGGGCACGGTCGTCGTCGACTTCGATCGAGGCAGCGGTGTCTGGCATGTGGTCGTTCACGGCGGTCAGCATACTGAGTCCGATGCGCGATCGCGGCTCAGGGTTTAAGGGCGGGCGGTGGATCAGGAACGAGTGGAGAGGAACGAGGAACGAGAGGGCGCGCGCCGGCTCCCTCCCCTGGCCCGGCGGAGGCCGCCGGCGGCTGGGCCGGAAACGAAAGAGGAACGAGTCCCGAGCAGGCTCGACCGCGGCCCACTCGTTACTCGTTACTCGTTCCTCTCCACTCGTTCCTAATACGAGGCAGGAACGAGAGATCAGGAACGAGGAACGAGGGGTGCCGCGCCGGCTCCCTTCCCTGGCCCGGCGGAGGCCGCCGGCGGCTGGGCCGGAAACGAAAGAGGAACGAGGCCCGAGCAGACCCGACCGCGGCCACTCGTCACTCGTTCCTCTCCACTCGTTGCTAAAAAGCCAGGCTCAGCCCTTCAGCACCGCAGCGATGCGCTGCTGCTCGTCGTGCAGGGCCTGCGGCATGCGCGGGCCGTACTCGCGCAGGTAGTCGCCGATGCTGTCGAACTCGGCGCTCCAACCGGCATGGTCGAAGCCGAACAGCTTGGCGTAGGCCTCGTCGCTGAGGCTCACACCGGCCAGATTGAGGTCCTGCGCATCCGGCAGATGGCCGATCGGCGTTTCGGTGGCGCCGGCCTCGCCCTTGACCCGGCCGATCATCCACTCGATCACGCGCAGGTTGTCGCCGAAGCCCGGCCACAGGAACTTGCCGTCGTCGCCCTTGCGGAACCAGTTGACGTGGAACACCTTCGGCAACTGCGCGCCGTCGCGGTCGAACGACAGCCAGTGGCTGAAGTAATCGGCGAAGTTGTAGCCGCAGAACGGCTTCATCGCCATCGGGTCGCGGCGCATCACCCCGACCGCGCCGGTCGCGGCGGCGGTGGTTTCCGAGCCCATCGCGGCGCCGACCAGCACGCCGTGGGTCCAGTCGCGGGCCTCGAACACCAGCGGCACCAACGACGCGCGGCGGCCGCCGAACACGATCGCCGAGATCGGCACGCCGGCGGGGTTTTCCGCTTCCGGCGAGTAGCTCGGGCACTGCTTGGCCGACACGGTGAAGCGCGCGTTCGGATGCGCGGCCGGTCCCTTGGCGGCGTCGAAGGCGTTGCCGCGCCAATCGGTGACCGGGGTGCGGCCGTCGTCCAGGCCTTCCCACCACGGCTGGCCATCGGCGGTCACGCCGACGTTGGTGAAGATGGTGTTGCTCTGGATCGATTTGAGCGCGTTCGGGTTCGACTTGGCCGAGGTGCCCGGCGCGACGCCGAAGTAACCGGCTTCGGGATTGATCGCGTACAGGCGGCCATCGGCGCCGGGACGCATCCAGCAGATGTCGTCGCCGACCGTCCACACCTTCCAGCCGGCGTGGCGATAGCCTTCCGGCGGGATCAGCATGGCCAGGTTGGTTTTGCCGCAGGCCGACGGGAACGCGGCGGCGACGTAATGGGTCTCGCCGAGCGGGTTCTCGATGCCGACGATCAGCATGTGCTCGGCGAGCCAGCCTTCGTTGCGTGCCTGGTGCGAGGCGATGCGCAGCGCGTGGCACTTCTTGCCGAGCAGCGCATTACCGCCGTAGCCCGAACCGAACGACTTGATCGCCAGTTCGTCGGGGAAATGCATGATGAAACGGCGCTCGGGGTCGAGTTCGCCGATCGAATGCAGGCCGCGCACGAAACTGCCCTCGCGCTCGATGCGGGCCAGCGCCTGCGCGCCCATGCGCGTCATCACGCGCATGTTGGCGACCACGTAGGGCGAGTCGGTGATTTCCACGCCGCAACGCGCCAGCGGCGAGTCGATCGGGCCCATGCAGTAGGGAATCACGTACAGGGTGCGGCCGCGCATGCAGCCGTCGAACAGCGCATCCATCTGGGCGTGCGCCTGCGCCGGCGCCATCCAGTGGTTGTTCGGGCCGGCGTCTTCGCGCTCGTTGGTGCAGACGAAGGTCAGGTGCTCGACCCGGGCCACGTCGTCGGGATGCGAACGGTGCAGATAGCTGCCCGGATGGGTGTCCTGATTCAGCGTTTCGAGGGTGCCGTCGGCCAGCATCCGGGCGACCAGGGCGTCGTACTCGGCATCGCTGCCATCGCACCAGTGGATCTTGTCGGGACGGGTCAGCGCGGCGACTTGCGCGACCCATTCGTTGAGTGCGACCAGCAGGCTGCCCGCGCTCCCCGGCACGGCAGTCGCGGGGGCGGCGTCTTTCAAATTGGCATTCACGGCATTGCTCTCCAGCCGGGGGAACGGGAAAAAAAGCGAATCAAGTGGAAACAAGGTTCATGACGAAGGAATCAGCGTGGCCATCATGTGCTCGACATAGGCCTCGAATTCGTCGTGTTGCATGCGGGTCTGGTGCAACTGCAGGTTCAGTTGCAGGAAGCCGACATAGGCGGCGTAGAGCAGGCGCGCGCGATGCTGTGCATCGGTGCGGCTGAGGCCGGCCTGGCGGAAGGAAGCGGTGAGGTAATCCAGGCGGCGTTCGGAGACGCGCCCGATCACCGGCTGCACGGCGGGATGGTCCAGCGCCTTGAGCAGCTCGGAATAAATGATGTGCGACTTGACCTCGTGGGCGACGAGGTGGAACAGCGAACGCAAGCGCTGGCGCGGATCGGGAATCGGCTCGAGCTGGCCGAACACGGTTTCCTGCTCGACTTTTTCCCAGCGCTCCAACGCAGCGACGAGCAGCGCATCGCGCGAAGGGAAGTGCCAGTAGAAGCTGCCCTTGGTGACGCCGAGACGTCGCGCGAGCGGTTCGACCGCTACCGCAGCGACGCCTTGTTCGGCGATCAAGTCGAGGGCGGCCTGGGCCCAGTCGTCGGCGCTGAGGCGGCCGCTGCGCTCAGGCTTGGCCTCCGACTTGGCGTCGGCGGCCGAGACGGCGGGCGGGGTGTCGAGCTTCGGCTCGGGCTTGTTCGAGGCAGGCTGGTTCATGGATGACAAGTTTAACCATACGCCACGGTCGGGAACAGTACGCAGTGCAGCAAAAGCGACGGGATTGGGGATTTGGGATTCGGGATTGGTACAGCGAGAGCCCGGACTCGCCCGGAAAAATCGACGCTGTTGCCCGCTGCCGCGCCGAATCCCGTATCCCCAATCCCGAATCCCGGCGGCTCGGTTGACAGCTCGAAACGGCGATTCCATACTCGTCCGTATGTTAAGTGTTTGATGCCAGCGTTTGAATGCCGATCGGCTCGCCGGCCAGGGAGCATCGCTATCCGCACTGACATCACACATGCCCGATTAGCTTGAATCTCAGCTTGAGTCTTAGCCGCATCCTCCGGAGCGCCGCCATGAGTATCGCGATCCCCTTCCTTGCCTTCCTTCTGGTCGGCGCCATCGCCGCCTATCACCGCCTGCGCCTGCCGGTCTGGGCCGCGCTGACCGCGACGGTGCTGGTGGGCTGTTATCTGCTGGGCGCCAACCCCATCGCGACCATCGTCGCCGCGGTCCTGGTCGCGCTGATCGCGGTGCCGCTGCTGGTGCCGGCGATCCGCCTGCCGTTGATCACCAAGCCGCTGCTCGGCTTCTACACCAAGATCCTGCCACCGCTGTCGGAAACCGAACGCACCGCGCTCGAAGCCGGCACGGTCGGGTTCGAAGGCGAACTGTTCTCGGGCAAGCCCGACTGGCAGCAATTGCTGTCGCAGCCCAAGCCGGTGCTGAACGCCGAGGAACAAGCCTTCCTCGACGGCCCGGTCGAAGAGCTGTGCAAGATGACCAACGATTGGCAGATCACCCACATCGACGCCGATCTGTCGCCGGAACTGTGGGGCTACATCAAGAAGAACAAGTTCTTCGGCCTCAACATCCCGAAGGAATACGGCGGCCTGGGTTTCACCGCGCTGGCCAACCACAAGGTGATACAGAAACTGGCCTCGGTCTCCAGCGTGGTCAGCTCGACCGTCGGCGTGCCGAACTCGCTCGGCCCGGCCGAGCTGCTGATGCATTACGGCACCCAGGAACAGAAGGACCACTACCTGCCGCGCCTCGCCGACGGCCGTGAAGTGCCCTGCTTCGGCCTGACCGGCCCCTGGGCCGGTTCGGATGCGACCTCGATCCCGGACTTCGGCATCGTCACCATGGGCGACTGGAACGGCGCGCGCGTGGTCGGCGTCAAGCTGACTTTCGACAAGCGCTACATCACCCTGGCCCCGGTCGCGACCCTGATCGGCCTGGCCTTCCGCATGTACGACCCGGACGGCCTGATCGGCGACAAGCGCGACATCGGCATCACCCTGGCGCTGCTGCCGCGCGACACCGCCGGCGTCGAAGTCGGCCGCCGCCATTTCCCGCTCAACTGCACCTTCCAGAACGGCCCGGTCCGCGGCAAGGAAGTGTTCATCCCGCTGAGCCAGCTGATCGGCGGCGAAGCCTACGCCGGCAAGGGCTGGCAAATGCTGGTCGAGTGCCTGTCGATCGGCCGCTCGATCACCCTGCCCTCCTCGGGCAGCGGCGGCGCCAAGATGGGCGCCATCGTCACCGGCGCCTACGCCCGCATCCGCAAGCAGTTCGGCCTGTCGGTCGGCCGCTTCGAAGGCGTCGAGGAAGCGCTGGCGCGCATCGCCGGCCATGCCTTCGCGGTCAGCGCGCTGTCGCAGGCCACCGCGGCCGCGGTCGCGCGCGGCGAGAACCCGGCGGTGCCGTCGACCATCGCCAAGTACCACTGCACCGAGATGGCCCGCGAAGTCGCCAAGGACGTCATGGACATCCACGGCGGCAAGGGCATCATCCTGGGGCCGAAGAACTACGCCGGCCGCAACTGGCAGGCGCTGCCGATCATGATCACGGTGGAAGGCGCGAACATCATGACGCGCTCGCTGATGATCTTCGGCCAGGGCGCGATCCTGTGCCACCCGTGGGTGCTCAAGGAAATGAAGGCGGCGATGCTGCCCGACGAAACCGAGCGTCTGCGCGAGTTCGACAAAAACCTGTTCGGCCATATCGGCTTCGCCATCTCCAACGCCGTGCGCAGTTGGTGGTACGGCCTGACCGCCGCGCGCATCGGCGCCGCCCCGGGCGATGCCTACACCCGCCGCTACTACCGCAAGCTCAACCGTTATTCGGCGACCTTGGCGGTGATGGCCGACACCTCGATGCTGCTGCTCGGCGGCAAGCTCAAGTTCAAGGAATCGCTGTCGGGCCGCCTCGGCGACGTGCTGAGCCAGCTCTACATCGCCAGCAGCATGCTCAAGCGCTACGAGGACCAGGGCCGTCCGGCCGGCGACCAGCCGCTGCTCGCCTGGGCCTTCCACGACGCCGTGCACAAGATCGAACTGGCGCTGTCGGGCGCGCTGCGCAACTTCCCGATCCGTCCGGTCGGCTGGCTGCTGTGGGCGCTGATCTTCCCCTGGGGCCGCCGCGCCCAGGCCCCGAGCGACCGCCTCGGCCACCGCGCCGCGTCCCTGCTGATGTCGCCGAACGATGCGCGCGACCGCCTCGCCGAGGGTCTGTTCATCACCCCCTGCGAGAACAACCCGGCTGGCCGCATCAACAGCTACCTGCAGAAGGTCATCCTGGCCGAGCCGGTCGAGCGCAAGTTCCTCAAGGCGCTCAAGAACAGCGACATCGAAGCGCTGGACTTCCCGAGCCAGCTCGACGAAGGCGTGCGCGAAGGCTGGATCACCGCCGAGGAACGCAAGCAACTCGAAGAGCTGCGCGAGATGACCATCGATGCGATCAGCGTCGACGACTTCGACGCTGCCGAGCTGCGTTCGGCCGGGTACAAGGCGCGGCACGAAGCCGAGCACGGCGACGCCCGCGCCGCGGCATAAGCGCAGGCCTCACACATGCGACACGCTGCATGAATCGAAACGGCGGGCCCTCGGGTCCGCCGTTTTAGTTTCGGGTATCCGCATCGCGCCTCCTCCTACCGTCATCCCCGCGAAGGCGGGGATCCAGGGCTCCATCGCGACATGACTCTGAAGTCTCTACCGCCCGGCCAGGGCGCACAGCACCCTGGCGTTCATGGATACGCGAGCCAGTGGCTCGCAAACGTATCCATTCACCCCCGCCTGCGCGGAGACGACAGCAAGAAATAACGCGCCCCCTTCCACTTCCCATCCGGCCACCGCCCATGAGCACCGACGTCCTGTCCCTGTACAAGAAGATGACCCGCTGGCCGGCCGGCCACTGGCTGTTCTCGCGCGCCATCTGCTGGAACGCGCCCTACTTCGCCAGCATCTCACCGCGCTTCGAGTCGCTCGAACCCGGCCGCTGCAGCGCGACCATGCGTCACCGCCGCAAGATCACCAACCACCTCGGCACCGTGCATGCGATCGCGATGTGCAACCTCGCCGAACTCACCGGCGGCGTCATGACCGACGTCAGCATCCCGCGCTCGATGCGCTGGATTCCGGTCGGCATGAGCGTGGAATACCTCAAGAAGGCGGTCGGCCAGGTACGAGCGGTGGCAACCCCGGCCGCGCCCATCGTCGAATCCGACAGCGCCTACGACCTGCCGGTCGACGTCGTCGTCACCGACCCCGCCGGCGACACGGTGTTTCGCGCCCGCATCGCGATGCGCGTCTCGCCCAAGCCCAAGCGCGGCTGATTCGCGCTCTCGGCACAGCCCGAGGCCGGGGCCCGGCGTAGCATCCAACCGGAAGCGATCCGCACCGGGAGACCCGTCATGAGCGCAAACGCCTGGATCTGGCTCGGCGGCCTGCACAGCCTGGCCTTCGCCGTATTCCACATGGCGTTCTGGAAACTGTTCGGCTGGCGCCGCAGCCTGCAGACCGCCACCGTCGCCGACCGCGCGATCCTGCAGATCCTCAATCTGCGCCTGATTTACATCCTGCTCGGCATTGCCGCGCTGTGCTTCTTCTATACCGACGAACTGCAAAGCACCGCGCTAGGCCGCGCGGTGCTGGTCGGCATGTCGCTGTTCTGGGTCGGGCGGACGATCGAGCAGTTCGTGTTCCTGCGCATCAACCGGCCGACGGTGCATGTGTTGACCGCGCTGTTCGTGCTCGGCGCGGCGATCTTCGCGATGCCCCTGCTCGTCTGAAGCCTGCTCGTCTGAAGCCTGCTCGTCCGAGTTCGTTCGTCTGGATGGCCCCGTACGATCCGGACCGCGCGATTCGCTTAAGCGAACCGCGCGGCCACCGTCGCTCAGGTCGCGCAGTCCACCGCCTCTACCGGTTCCGGCCGCGCGCCCATCGCCAACAACCCCATCCCCACCAGCACCGACAGCCCCACGATGGCCGAGGCGACATAACCCAGGCCGCCCACGCCGATCGCATCGATCACGCGGCCGCCGACGATGGCGCCGATGCCGATGCCGAGGTTGGCGCCGGAGATGTTCAGCGATGCGGCGAACGCCGGCGCCTCGGGCGCGGACTTCATCACCCGCACATGGCTGACCGGGAACAGCGCCGCCTGGGTCACGCCCCACAGCGCCAACGTCGCGGCGAATAACGGCAGCGAGTGGATCGACGGCACCACCAACACCAGGCCGAGCGCCATCGGCACGCTGAAGATCATCGAAGCGGCCAGCGGATTGCGGTCGACGATGCGGCCGCCGAGGGTGTTGCCGATCAGGCCGACCGCACCGAACGCCATCAGCGCCCAGCCCACCACCGAGCCGTTGAAACCGGCCAGCCGCTCGAACATGTCGGCCAGATAGGTGTAGGCCGTGAACATGCCGGTGAACAACAGCACCGACAGCAGCACATGCCCGCTCACCCGCGGATCGCGCAGCACCCGGAACTGCTGGCTCAGCTTCACCTGCGGCTTGTCCAGGCGGCTGTCCGGCAGGAACACGAACAGCAAGGTCGCCTTCAACAACGAAGCGATCGACAAGGCGACGAAGGCCGCGCGCCAACCGAAGGCATCGGCGATCAGGGTGCCGGTCGGCACGCCGATCACGGTGGCGCAGATCACGCCGAAGGAAATCACCGAGATCGCGCGGCCGGCGCGTTCCTGGCCGGCCAGGTCGACCGCGGTCTCGCTGGCCAGGGCCCAGAACACCGGCACGCCGAGCGCGGGGATCAAACGCGCGAACGCCATCACCCCGAGATTCGGCGCCATCGCCGCGACCGCGTTCGAAGCCGCGAACAACAGCAGCACCACGATGAACAAACGCTTGCGCTCGAAGCGCGAGAAATAGGCGGTCAGGAACGGACCGCTGGCGGCGACCGCGAAGGCGAACAAGGTCACCAGCAAGCCGGCCTGCGACACGCTGACGCCGAGATCGCGCGCCAGCGACGGCAACAGGCCGACCAGGATGAATTCGGTCGTCAGCACGGTGAAACCGGCCGCCGACAACAACAAGAGAGGCAGTAGCACGACAGACTCCAGGGACGAAGACGCGCGGCCCGATCGATCGGGCCGGCGTGGAGGATGGGGGAAGGCTCGCGGCGCGCCGTGTGCGGCGCATGGGCACAATCTAGAAAATCGCGTCGCGCGGATAAACCGCACCGCCATGCTTTCATCGTTCCGGACAGCGAACGATGAGCGCAAGCCGCGCCGTTGCGTGCGTTTGCGAATTGACGACGATTCGGGACTGTCCATCCCGGATGGCGGTCTAGTCGACGGCGACGCGATGCGGCAGGCTGTCTGGCCTGCGTCGCAAACGCTGCGCAACCGCCGTCACGACCAGCCATCGCATCCTCACGCAACCTCGAACCGCGCCGACCTAGGCTCGACGGCCTACCCGGCAATGAGGCGATGGCGATGGCGATGGCGAAGATCCTGGTGCTGTATTACTCGGCCTATGGCCACATCGAAACCATGGCGCAGGCCGTCGCCGAAGGCGCCCGCGGCGCAGGCGCGCAGGTCGACATCAAGCGCGTGCCCGAACTGGTGCCGGACGAGGTCGCGCGCAAGTCGCACTACAAGCTCGACCAGCAGGCGCCGATCGCCAAGATCGCCGAGCTGGCCGACTACGACGCGATCATCATCGGCACCGGCACGCGCTTCGGCCGCATGTCTTCGCAGATGGCCAATTTTCTCGACCAGGCCGGCGGCCTGTGGGCTTCGGGCGTGCTGCACGGCAAGGTCGGCGCCGCCTTCACCTCGACCGCGACCCAGCACGGCGGCCAGGAGACCACCTTGTTCTCGATCATCACCAACCTGCTGCATTTCGGCATGGTGATCGTCGGCCTGAACTACGGTTTCCCGGGGCAGACGCGCCTGGACGAAGTCACCGGCGGCGCGCCCTACGGCAGCACCACCATCGCCGGCAGCGACGGCGCGCGCCAGCCCAGCGACAACGAACTCGACGCGGCGCGCTACCAGGGCCGCGAAGTCGCCGAGGTGGCGAAGAAATTGCACGGTTGAGCCGGCGACATCGGCCAGGCGGCCCGTCTTGGTCACGGCGTGACTGACGACTCATTGTTCGCGGCCGCAACCGCCTGAGCAGCCACAATCGGTTGATTTCGGCCGATTACGGCAAATCGTGGCCCTGTCGGCCACGCGATTGCGTACGTACAGTGTGACAGGACTGTCGATGGCATCGTGCGCCTCTTCCGGCGCCGCATCGGCAACCGCTTCCCGGCATGCAGTTCCGCCGCGCACGGACCCGCACCTGTCGAAGGAACGCAACGATGTCGTCCCCTGTACGCGAATTGATCGAACGCCTGCCGCTCGTCGGCGAAGGCGCCGCCGCCGCTCAGGCGCGGGAACTATTGGCGATGGATGTCGGCTGGGCCTCGATCCGCGGCCAGGCCTCGTCCGCCCCGGCCTGGCGCCCCAGCCAGGCCTTCCTGATCGTCGAAGGCTCGCTCGACCTCGCCGGCAACGCGGTGATCGGCACCGGCGAGCACGGCCAGGGCGCCTTGATCGTGCTCGGCGACCTGCGCTGCCGCAACCTGGTCGTGGCCCACGACTTCCATCTGGTCGTCACCGGCAATCTGATCGCGAGCGAAGCCGTGGTCGCCGACCTCGGCGACAGCACCGCCCATGTCGCCGGCAGCGTGCAGGCGCCGGTGCTGCTGTCCGGCGATGCCGGCTGGTTGACCATCGATCGCGCCGAAGGCCTGCGCGTGGCGCGCACCAGCGCCTACGTCATCGTCGACGAGCAACCCCTGCCCTTGCCGCCGCACAGCCTCAGCGAACTCGTCGACGACGGCGTACTCGATCGCGAGGAATGGGACGGCCTGGACGCGGACGAGCGCGAAGGCCAGGACATCGACGAGTTCGTGGTGCTCGATGAAGCCCGCGTGCTCAAGCGCCTGGCCGCCGGCGATTCGATCCTGCGCGGCTAAGGCCGCAAGACGGATTCGGCTTGCCCGTACGACCTCGGGCCGTGCCGCGCCAGGCAGCGACCGCGCTCAGTGCAGCCACACCGCCAGGAAGCCGAGCAAGGCCGGCAGCGCCTGGATGAAGAAGATGCGGCGATTGACCGTGGCCGCGCCGTACACGCCGGCGATCACCACGCAGGCCAGGAAGAACAGCGCGACATCCTGGCGCGTGCATACCAGCGACCAGATCAGGCCGGCGGCGAGGAAGCCGTTGTACAGGCCCTGGTTCGCGGCGAGCACCTTCGACTGCTCGGCCTTCTCCAGGCTCTGGCCGAACACCTTGAGCCCGAGCGGCTTGGTCCACAGGAACATCTCCAGGACCATGAAATACAGGTGCAGCAGCGCGACCACGACGATCAGGGCAACGGCGATCCAGTGCATCGGCTGGCTCCTAGGCTAAGGCGGGTATCGGAGCCCCAGGATACGGCTTTGACCGGAGGGGAGTGAGGAGTGAGGAACGAGTGGTGAGGAACGAGTAAAGCCTCGGGCTTCCGGCTTTCGCTCATTTCTCACTCCTCCGCACTCATTTCTCCTTCTCCGTCTCCTTCGCCGCCTCAGCGCTGGCATGCCAGGCCTGCAACACCTCGGCCTCGCGTTGCGGCGCGATCCCGGCCTTGGGCTTGGCGCGGCGTTCGGCCGGCAGGCTGTGCCAGTAAGCGAGCGTGTCGCGCACGGTCTCGCCCAGCGGCCGATAGCTCAGGCCGGCCGCGCGCGCCTTCGCCACCGAGGTGCGGCCGAAGCCGGCGTACTCGCCGCGCGCCGGAATCCAGGCCGGCATGTCCTGCCACGGCGACACTTTCTGCGCTTCGAGGAAATCCGCCGGCACCCAGGTGACCGTCGACTTCGCCTTGGCCGCGCGCTGCGATTCGGCCAACACCGCGCCCATGCTCAGGGCGCCAGGCGCGGCATCGGCGTTGTAGGTGCCGTAGTGACCGTGCTCGATCGTCGCCAGCAGGAACGCCGCCAGGTCGCGCACGTCGATGAACTGGGTCGGGTCCTGCGCGCTGCCGGGCGCGAGAATTTCGCCGCCGCGGTCGGCGCGCGCCGGCCAATAGCTGAAACGGTCGGTGGTGTCGCCGGGGCCGACGATCAGGCCCGGACGGACCACGGTGGTGCGCTTGGGCAGTTCGCGCTCGGCGGCCTGCTCGCACAAGGCCTTGAGGCCGCCGTAGGTTTCGCCGGTGACCTCGGTGACGTTGGGGTCGGCCAGCACCGCGAGCGGCGAATTCTCGTCGCTGGGCACGTCGTTCTTGGCGTAGACCGAAATCGTCGACACCAGCAGATACTGCTTGACCCGCGGCGCGAGCAACTGGGCCGAGCGCGTCACATCCGCCGGCAGATACGCCGAGGTATCCAGCACCGCATCCCACCGGCGCTCGCCTTCCAGCGCCTTCATGTCGGTCTTGCGGTCGCCGTGCAGTTGCTCGATATCGCTGAACTGCTCGCCCGAGAACTTGCCGGGGTTGGTCTTGCCGCGATTGAACAGGGTCAGGGTGTGGCCGTGCTTGCGGGCGATCTCGACGAAATGCGGGCCGAGAAAGCCGGTGCCCCCGAGCACCAGCAATTTCAATGCTGCCGGTTTGCGCAGGCTGCGCGCGAACGAGGGCAAGGCGAGCAGGCCGGCGCCGGCGGCGGCCGCGGCCAGGAAATCGCGACGGCTGGTTTTCATGCTTCACCTCGTATAGGTCGGATGTCGGTAGGAAGATTCGAAGCCGCGCCCGGCAAGCCGCGTTGGGCGCGCACGATGCTCCAGGCGCTCATCGTCATGCCGGCGGCGGCGAGCACGCCGGCCGCGAACACCGCCTGGGTGCCGAACACGGCCAGGCCCTTGTGGATCCAGACGAAGGCCAGGTCGGTGCCGCGGAACACCGCAGTGTCGATCACCGCCTTGCCCTTGTAGCGCGACGGCCGATCGACCCGCGTGTACAAGGTCTCGCGTGCGGGCTTGGCCAGGGCGAATTCGCCGGCGCGCTGCAGCACCTGCACGATCGCGACCATCACCGGCAGCGGCGAGGACAGCAGCACGCCGAAACCGAGCAACAAGGTCAGGCCCGGCATCAACAAGGCCGGGGCGACGCCGTGGCGATTCAACAACCAGCGGGTCAGCAGCAACTGGGTGAGGATCGCGAGCAGGTTGACCGCGCTGTCGATGCGGGCGAAATAGCGCGTCGCGGCCTCGGCGCTGGGATAGAACTCGCGCGCGATCGCCGCCTGCTGGTTATAGAGCAAGGTCGCCGCGCCGACGCTGAAGAACAGGGTGACCGCCATCGCCCGCAGCACCGGCCGCTGCCAGACCAGTTTCAGGCCGGCCCAGATCGAGCCGCCCATCGCGCCTTCGCCGCTGTCGAGGCCGTGCTCGCGCTCGCGCCGGATCGCCCACGGCCGCAGCCGCACGATGCACAGCACGCACACCGACAGGAACGCCACCGAGACCAGCAACAGATTGGCCACGCCCAGCGGCTGCACCAGCCATTGAGTCAGGATCGGCCCGAGCACCGCGCCGGCGGTGCCGCCGGCACCGATATAGCCGTACAGACGACGCGCCTGGGCATCGTCGAACACGTCGGCCATGTAACTCCAGAACACCGTCACCGCGAACAGGTTGAACACCGCGGTCCAGACGAAGAACACCATGCCCCGCCCCGGCACCCCGGCGTTGAAGGCCCAGTGGAAGGCCAGCAGGCAGGCGATGAACAAGGCGTACACCACCGGCAGCAACACCCGTCGCGGAAACCGCGCGACCAGGGCGCCATAGACCGGCTGCAAGGCCAGCATGGTCACGAAGGTGCAGGTGAACAACACCTGCAGCACGAAGTCGCGCAGCTCCAGACCGTGCGCCTGCGCCCAGCCGATCATCGCCTGCGGAAACACCGTGGCCGCATCGGCCGACGCGCCCATCGCATCGCGCACCGGGCGCAACACGTAATAGCCGCAGAGCAGGCAGAAGAAATACAGCAACGACCACCACAGTGGCGCGTTCGAGGACAGGCGCCGGTGCGGATGCGGGCTGGCAGAGGCAGCACTCATGTCCATGCCCTGATCGCATCGATACGAGCGCAGCGCGTGGCGAACGACGCGAATACGCATTCAACCCCATCGTGCCCGCTCGGCTTGCGCATCGTCGCTGCTCCCATTCCCCCGCCCAAACTAGCCGCGGAGCCCGCATGCGGCCCCTGCGGATGGTCATACCGACCTTCGGCATGGGCGGGAACGCGCCGAGCCCGGCGCACGGAAGCCGTGATCGGGGACGCAGTCCGGCTCCGAAACGGATCGAGCGAATGCCCGTGGGCCTGAACAAGCTCGGCAAAGCCAGCCGTCGTTTCCGTGCCGATGCGCGTGGTTTGTTGGAAAACCCTGAATCGGCCGTCCGAAAACCACGGTTTCAGCGCCAGTTCGATTGTCCAGGGGGCATCGGGGCAGTAGCCTGCGGATTCCCCATCGCATCAACGGAGGATGCCTATGCGCGCGACCGCAGCGACCGCCGCTGGAGCCGGCCTGCTTCCGGCCCTGTTCTTCGCACTGATGTTCTGCGCCCTGATCGCATCCTGCACCACCACGCCCCAGCCCCCTGCATCGGCCAAGGAGAATGCCGCCATGACCACGCCATCGCCGACCCTCGCCGACAGCGCCCGGCTCGACGCCGAACAGATCGGCAAACGAGTGCTGAAACTGATCGACAGCATTCACGGTGCCCAGGACCTTTCTCCCGAGAACATCGAAAAGCAGACCGGCATCAAGGTCGAGATCCATTCCGAGGACCGCACCGAATACGGTTTCGGTGGCGCGCTGACGAACGCGTGGGCGTACAGCCTGACCTCGGTGTCGTACCGGCAGGGGGAAAAACCCACGCGCCTGGATTTCCGCTTCCTGAGCCAGGCCCAAGGCGTCGCCGACATCGCGCCGATCTGCAGCATGGACTTCAAGGACTACAGCCAAGCCTTGACCTCGGCCGGTTTCCAGGCCCAGAGCTTGCCGAGCGGCGACGGCAGCGACCCCGGCTTCGGCTACCGCGGAGTCGAGCCCTGGAGCTTCGTTCGCGGCAAGGTCGAAGTGGCGATCTATACCCACGGCAACCAAGACCCTGAGCAAGGTCGAGCCTGCATCTCCAGTCTCGCCATCAGCACCCAGGCCTGAAGGAGCCCGCCATGGCCACGCCCGCCGAAAAACTGGAAGCGATGCTCAAGGATTTCGAGAGTACCAACGCAGCCGGTGGCAAAAACCTGCGCGACCTGCTCAAGACCACGCCCGAGTTGCAAGCCCGCATCATCAAGTCGATCGGGCTCGACAACCTCGACAAGATCAAACCGCTCGACCCGGCCCTGCGCTCCAGAGGCGTGATGGGCGGTTTTAATCCGATCGACAAATCCATCGCCCTGCCGATGGACATGCTCAACAGCGCCGACACCAATCCTCGCAACGCCAATACGCTGCGGCTGGTGTTCGGCCACGAGATCGAACACTCGGTCAACAAAAAGGCCATCGCCGACGGCAATACCGCATTCGAAGACAAGGTGCGCAAGATCGCCGAAGGCCCGTCGCCGCACGATTACACGACTCTCGTCAAAGATCGCAATACTGAGAGCCGCCAGCGCGAGGCGAACGACCAGATCGCCGGGTTCAACGTGCTGGCCGCGCACGTGCGCAGGGAAAATCCGAAAGCCAGCAAGGAACAGCTTTACGACAAGTTGTTTCACTCCTCCAACCAGATGGAGCAGTACTTCGATATCGGCGGCACGCCGGGCAAGGAAAAATACACGCCGAAAGCCGGGCTGACGATCGACAAGAACGGCAAGATCGCTGCGACGACGGCGAACATCGACGCCATCGGCGAGCATTTCTACGAGGCCAACGGCTACCCGAAGGTCTACGGCCCGCGATCTCTGGCTCTCATCAACAAGATAGAGAACGAGACCCTGGCCGCCGCCAGAGTCGGCAACCCCAGCCACCCCGCACCGGAGATCAAGGTCAATCTCAAGGAACTAGGCCTTACCGGCCTCAGGCTGCCAGCGAGCTTTACCGACACCAGTCCGAGCCTGGCCCGCCCGCCCCCGGGCGCGCCTGTTCCGGCCGTGCCTGGCCCGGCCGAATCCCCGGCACCGCTCACCCCGTCGGCTGCGAGTGCGCCTCCGGCGGCCTCGCGCGATTTGCGCGATGTAGGGCACCCGGACAACGGCTACTTCCAGTTGTTGCGCGACAAACTGCCGGCCAGCGTGCCGGACAATGCCGTGGCGCATGCGATGTTTCTGGCCAAGCAAGGCGGCCTGACCGACCCGTCGAAAGTGAACTCGAACGAGATCGGCCTGATCGGCGGCAAGATTTGGGTCGGCGGCCAGACTCCCGGCTTTCATATCAGCGCCGATCCTGCGCAATCCCCGCCGATGGAGCAGGTCTCGCAAGGGCTGAGCAAGCTCCAGGCACAAGCCTCGCAAACTCAGGAAGCACAGAACCTTCGCGGCCCGAACGATCCGCAACCGAAGGCTATCGCGCGCTGAAGCGCCGGCCGCTCGGTCCGGCCGGTGCCGTCCTCGGCCCGGTCCGGTCGGGTCCGGCAGAACGATTCGACGACACGGCTACTCAGCAACTGCCGCTGGCGCCTATCGAAAGCCCGTAGCTGCAGCTTGAGACAATGGCTCAATCGGGCGCGCGTCGCTCCCGACCTGGCACGGCGGCACGCAGCGTCAACCGCGAAATCTCCGGCGGCACGCCGAAGCGGACCGGCAGGATGCTGGTGCCGATGCCGGTCGAGACGAACAGGGACTTGCCGTGCTCGATCAGATAGCCGCCGGCATAGCGCTGGTCGGCCGGCAGCACCGGGGTGCCGATCCACGGCAGGCGCACCTGGCCGCCGTGGGTGTGTCCGGCGACGGTCAACGATGCGCGCGGCGGGACCTCGGGAAACAGATCGGGGTTGTGGGTCAGGGCCAGCACGGGCGCATCGTCGGCGACGCCGGCGAAGGCACGGCCGATGTCGTGGGCGGTCTCCCATTTGTCGCCGATGCCGACCATCCACACCCGGCAGGCGCCGAGTTGCACTGCCTGTGCCTGGTCTTCGAGCACGATCACCCCGGCCGACTCCAGTGCGGCACGCACGCGGACGCCGTCCTTCCACCAGTCGTGGTTGCCGAGCACGGCGTAGACCGGTTTGCGCCGGGTCAGCGGTCGCAGGTGCGGCGCCATCTGCTCGGCCGAGATGTAGGTACCGCCGAGCACGCTGAGGATCACGTAATCGCCGGCCATCAGCACCGCCTGGGCGTCGCTTGCGGCCAGCCGTTCGACGATGCGGTCGAGCCGGTCGAGGCCGTTGTGCGGCGACCCGGTGTGCAGGTCGGCGACGACGTCGATGCGCAGGCCTTCGCAGTCGCGCGACCAGTGCGGCAGAGCGAACGCGTAATCGCGCTCGACCAATTGCCGCGGCTCCCAGAAGAACCCCCAGGCGAAGCATCCGAGCCCGCACAGGACCACGCCGACGAACAAGCGCTGCAGCCACAACTGACGCGGCCACGGCCGCCAACCGCGTTTCATGCTTTCGGGGCCTCCTGCGTTTCCGAGGCGCCGCCGCGTTGGACCCAACGGGCGATGTTCCAGCCGATCAGTCCGGCGCCGGCGGCGACCGCGGCGCTGATGCCGGCCAGGCCGGCGACGCCGACACCGACGCCGCGCAGGCCGACCATCGCGGTCGCCACGGCGACGTCGCCGAAGCGCCAGGCGGCGGTGTCGACCGCGTTCTTGCCCTTGTAGCGCAGGGTGCGCGCGGCGCTGCTGAACAGACTTTCGCGGGCCGGCCCGACCATGCCGTAGGCGAGCCCACGGCTCACCACCAGCGCCATCGCCACCGCCGGCATCGGCAGCAGCATCGCCGCCATGCCCTGCGGCAACATCGCGACCAGAGCGCCGTAACCCGGGAACAATCGGGTCAGCGGCGCATGCGGGTCGGCGACCAGTGCGACCAGCGCCAGGATCGACACCGTCACCACCGACCACACCCCGATCACCGTGGCCGCACCGCGTCGCGCCAGCAGCCACGGCGTCAACAGCAACTGCGCGGCGAGCGCGATCATATTGGTCATCAAGTCCAGGTCGGCGGCGAACCGGGTGCGTGCGACCGCGTCGACGAAGGTCGCCTTCGAGTAATCCACCACGAGGCCGTAGTTGACCGTGCCGATCCAGTCGCCGAGCAGCAGCAGGATCGCCATCGAACGCATGAAGGGGTGGGCGAACACCTGCTTGAGGCCGTCGAGCATGCCCCCGCCGATCGCCGATTCGTGCGAGGCCTCGAAACGTCGGCTGCCATGGATGCGCGACCAATGCCCGAGCAAGGCGACGAACACCAGCGCCAGACCGAGCAGGCTCGCCGAGACCATCAGCAGCGGCGCCACCCCGATCACGCCGACCAACACTCGGGTCAAGGCCGGACCCGCGAGCGAACCGAGCGTGCCGGCGACCGCGATCAGCGGGAACAAACGCCGCGCCTGGCCTTCGCTCCAGATGTCGGTCATGAAGCTCCAGAACACCGATACCACGAACAGATTGAAGACGCTGATCCAGACGAAGAACACGGTGCCGAGCGCGCGCGGGCTGAGCACGCCGTGGGCGCTGAACAGCGGCACGAAGGCGAGCAGGCAGGCGATGAAGAAACCGTACACCAGCGGTACCACGACCCGGCGCGGATAGCGCGAGACCAGCGCCGAAAACACCGGGGTCAGCGCCAAGGTCGCCAGGAAGGTCGCGGCGTAGAACCACGGCAGTTGGGTCGAACCGACCGAGGCGCTGAGCTGGTCGCGGACCGGGCGGATCACGTAGTACGCGGTCAGCACGCAGAAGAAATACGCCAGCGAGAACGCGACCGCGCGCCATTCCCCGCTGTGGACGCGCCCGGTCTGCAGGCTGGCGCCTTGGACTGCCGACATTCCGTCGCTCCGTATGGGACTGCCGGCGTAGCCGACGGTGGTGCGGGTCATCGGCGCAGCGCCGGGCCGGGCCCGGTCTCCTCGCCGCTGGTGGCGCCGCAAAGCGCCGGTCCCGCACGTTGCCGGCACGGTAGCCCAAGGCGTCGCCCACCGCCAGCACCGTGTCGGGCGGCTGCGAGGCGGCGATTGGGAGCATATGCTCTAGTTTTGGCGCTTACGTTCGCGGCACGGTAAAGCGACCGATGCAGAGCAGCCCGAGAATGCCCCAAGAGTTCGACTACATCATCGTCGGCGCCGGTTCGGCCGGTTGCGTGCTGGCCAATCGCCTCAGCGAAGATCCCGACGCCCGGGTGCTGTTGATCGAGGCCGGTCCGCGCGACCGCCATCCCTTCATCCACATGCCCGCCGGGCTGGCCAAGCTGGTCGGCAAGAAAGGCGTGAACTGGAATTACGACACCGCCCCCGAGGCGCAGCTCAATCAGCGCGTGCTGTGGTGGCCGCGCGGCAAGGTGCTCGGCGGTTCCAGCTCGATCAACGCCATGTGCTACATCCGCGGCGTGCCCGGCGACTACGACGACTGGGCCGCGGCCGGCGCCAGCGGTTGGGGCTGGAACGACGTGCTGCCTTACTTCCGTCGCTCCGAGCGCAACAGCCGCGGCGACAGCGCCCTGCACGGCAGTCACGGCCCGCTCTACGTCTCCGACCTGCGCTACACCAATCCGCTGTCGGGCGTCTTCATCGAAGCCGGGCAACAGGCCGGCTATGCCGCCAACCCGGATTTCAACGGCCCGAAACAGGAAGGCTTCGGTCTTTACCAGGTGACCCAGAAGAACGGCGCGCGCTGTTCGAGCGCGGTCGCCTATCTGGACCCGGCGCGCGAACGCCACAACCTGCACGTCGTCACCGGCGCCCTGGTCAATCGCATCACCATCGAGCACGGCCGCGCCACCGGCGTGACCTACAGCGTGGGCGGCCGCGCCTATCACCAGCACGCGACGCGCGAAGTGCTGCTGAGCGGCGGCGCGATCAATTCGCCGCAACTGCTGATGCTGTCGGGCATCGGCCCGGCCGAGGAACTGCGCAGGCTCGGCATCGAGGTGCTGCACGACGCGCCGCAGGTCGGGCAGAACCTGCAGGACCACCTCGACATCTGCACCCTGCAGCACTCGACCCGGCGCGTGACCTACGACCGCGTCAGCGACCTGCGCATCGCTTTCGACTATTACCTGCGCGGCCACAGCGGCCCGGGCAGCAGCAACATCGCCGAAGCCGGCGCCTTCGTGCGCTCGGCATTGGCGCCGGACCGGCGCGCCGACATCCAGATGCACTTCGTCCCGGCGATGCTCGACGACCACGGCCGCCATCGCCTGCCCGGCGACGGCTACACCGCCCATGCCTGCTTCCTGCGCCCGCGCAGCCGCGGCCGCATCGGCCTGGCCAGCGCCAGCGCCGGCGACAAGGCGCGCATCGAAGCCAATTACCTGAGCGACGCGGAAGGCTTCGACATGAAGATGATGCTCGAGTGCGCCAAGCTCTCGCGCACCGTGTTCGCGCAGAAGGCCTTCGACCCGTATCGCGGCACGCCGATCTTCCCGGCCCGCGACGACCTCAGCGACGCCGAACTGGTCGAGTTCGTCCGCGCCAAGGCGGAGAGCGTCTATCACCCGGTCGGCACCTGCCGCATGGGCGACGACGATGCCTCGGTGGTCGACTCGCGATTGCGCGTGCGCGGGGTCGAAGGGCTGCGCGTGGTCGACGCCTCGGTCATGCCGAGCCTGATCGGCGGCAACACCAACGCGCCGACGATGATGATCGCCGAGCGCGCCTCGGACTTGATCAGCGGACGGATCTGACCTGGACTGACGGCCCGGGCCGACCCGGCTCCTGGCCGGTGCCGGCCATCCGGCATCGGACAAGGGGCCGCTGCGACGGCCCGCTCGTGCGTCCCGCGCAACCGCTCGTCGCCTGCACCGGCAAGTTCCTGAACCAAGCCGCAGCAAGCCCGGTTCATCAGGTCATTAAAGCCTGAAAAATCAGAATCCTGAATGCGCTTGTTGTCCAATTCCCTGAGATCGGCGCTAGAATCGTTGCAACCCGGCTCACGCAGGCGCTGCGACCGATGAAACACGACAAGAATCCGGGCTCGCCCCGGCGGTCACTCAATCCCTGGCGCCTCGGCACGCTCGCTGCCCTGCTGACCCTGACCCTGGGTTCGACCGCACAAACCTCCCTGCGCTGGCAGACCCCGCAGGCGCCGGTCGCGCGCGCGCAAGGTTTCGACGGCACGCTGGCCCCGGGCCAGCAGATCGTCTCGGCGCAGAATCCCGACGGCCGCGTGCTGCCGCTCGCGAGCGATTTCGACATCCGCCAATTCGAGGCGATGGCGCAGCAGCTCGTCGCCGACCAGCGCATTCCCGGCATGGCCATGGCGGTCGTGCACAACGGCCAGGTCCTCAGCGCACGCGGCTACGGCATCACCGACGTACGCAACGCCGAGCCGATCGACGGCCACACCGTGTTCCGCCTGGCCTCGCTGTCGAAGAGTTTCGCCGGCACCTTGACCGGCCTGCTCGTCAACGACGGCACCTTGCGTTGGGACAGCAAGCTGGTCGACTACATGCCCAGCTTCCAGTTGGTCGATCCGAACGCCGCGCGCCAGATCACCGTCGCCGACCTGCTGAGCCATCGCGTCGGCCTGACCCACAACACCTACGACCGCGATCTGGAGAACTACGCCGACTACCGCGTGCTGACCCAGAAGCTGGCCTATGCGCCGATGACCTGCCAGCCGGGCACCTGCTACGGCTACCAGAACATCGCCTTCAGCCTGATCGGCGACGTCGTGTTCGCCGCGACTGGCGACTTCTACAGCCAGGAAGTGCAGCGCCGTCTGTTCAAGCCGCTCGGCATGAACGACGCCAGCCTCGGCCTGGAAGGCATCACCGCCAGCGCGCGCTGGGCCAAGCCGCACGTACGCGGCCGCGGCGGCTGGGCCTCGCTGACGCCGAAGCCGACCTATTACCAGCTGCCGCCGGCCGCCGGCGTCAACGCCAGCGCCAGCGACATGGCGCAATGGCTGATCGCCCAGACCGGCCACCGCCCCGACGTGCTGCCGCTGCCTTTGCTGGCGACCTTGCACCAACCCTTGGTCGACACCCCGACCGAAATCCGCGGTTCGAGCTGGCGCCGTCAGCGCCTCAGCTCGGCCGGCTACGCCCTCGGCTGGCGCGTCTACGACTATGCCGGCCATCGCATGGTGTTCCATGCCGGCGCCGTGCAGGGTTATCGCGGCGTGGTTGCACTGTTGCCCGAACGCGATCTCGGCATCGCCCTGCTGTGGAACAGCGAAAGCGGTTTGCCGACCGGCCTGCTGCCGACCATGCTCGATCGCGCCATCGGCCTGCCGCCGGAGCGTTGGCTCGACGTCGGCTTCGACGATCCGGGTCTGTACGCGTCCGAGGCCAACCCGGCCCAGCCGCGCGATCCCAACGGCAGCAACGCACAGAAATCGACCGCCGCGCCGCGCTGAGGCGCGAGCGCTGCACCGGCGCGACTGGTGGGCAGAAACCAAACGGGCCGCGGCATTGCCGCGGCCCGTTTCGTTTCAGGCGCCGCTTCGAGCTTCGCATCAGCCTCGATATCCGGCGAGTCCGGTTTTGCCGATGCGACAGCGCCGCTGCGCCGCGCGGCCGCATGCAGACCCGCTCAGCGCGGCTGTTCTTCGAGCACGCGCTTGAGTTTGGCCAGGCCCTTGTCGTAGTCCTTGCCGACCATCTTGTCGAGGACGAGGCCGAACCAGCGCGAGACCAAGTTGTTGCCGTGCGCGCTGTCGAGCGACCAGGTCACGCGGGTGCCGTCGCCCTCGGCCTTGAGGTCGAAGGTGCCGACCGCCTGGGTGCCGTCGAAGTCGAGCGCATTGACGACCTTCTGTTGCGGCACCGACTCGGCGATGCGCTGGCTGCCCTTGCCGACCTTCGCGCCTTCCCATGCCAGCGACGCACCGACACCGGACTCGGGACCGCTGTAGACGTACTTCGCGGTCGGCTCGAGCTCGTACCACGGCGACCACTCGTTGAAGCGCTTATAGGAATCGAGCATGGCGTGGACTTCGCCGGGCGGCCGGTCGATCGCGATCGATCGCTCGACGTGGGTCTTGTCCGGCAGCAGGAACCCGCCAACGACGAACACCAGGGCCAGCACTACGACGAGATACAGCAATCCCTTCAGCAAGGCTTTCATGGCGGTTCCCGAGCATGGACCAGGCCCGATCCTAACCGCTGCCGCGGCAGTCGGAAGCGGTCGGAGGGAGTTCGCCGACGAGAGGCGGCGGTGTGGCAAAGGAGTGGGAGACGGGATACGGAGGATGGCGATGCCGGGCCACGGCTGCTCCATCACGGATCAGAGCCGGCCTGCCGCGACCGCCGGACTTCACGCCCGGCGATGACGGCTGGAAGAGCCACCGCACCGTTGCTTGCCGTCGTTCCCGCGAAGGCTGGTTCCGTTTTACTTCGGCGGAGCCGAACACCCATGGCGTTATCGCGGCATGACGCTGAAGTCTCTGGATCCCCGTCTACGCGGGGATGACGGTTGGGGGAGTTACCGCGCCCCCACCTATCGTCGTTCCCGCGCAGGCAGGCTCCGCTCTACTTCGGCGGAGCCGAACACTCAGGGCTTCACCGAGGCATGGCGCTGAAGTCTCTGCGGCCCAGCCAGGGCGCACCGCGTCCTGGCGTTCATGGATGCGCGAGCCAATGGCTCGCATACGCATCCATTCACCCCGGCCTTCGCAGGGATAACGGCTGGAAGTACGCGGGCGGAATAAGTTGCGGCGAAGGACAGGAGCGATAGCCGGCGGCGATCGCTGGCGCCCTCCGGTACCTGGTGCGGGAGCCCGGCCCCATGTCAGCACTCCACTCCAACGCAAGCACTCCCCGCTTTCGAGGGAGGGGCTGGCGGAGATTTGCTTTTGGCGGCCCGTGCCCGTGTGTGACGTTCGGACGTTCAAAGCGGCAGCCGATGGCGCCGGAAGTCTTTCGCTCCCCCCGCCTCAGCGCCAGCACTCCCCTCTTTGAAAAGAGGGGTTGGGGGAGATTTGCTTTGGCGGCCCGGCACGTAGCAATCGGGTGTCCGTGAAAGCGGAAGCCGACGCGGCCCGGACTCTTCGCCCGCCCGGCCCTCGCGCATAGCGCTCGGGCGTTCGTCGAAGCGCGAGCCAGTGGCTGGGAAGTCTTTCGCCCGCCCGGCCCTCGCGCATAGCGCTCGGGCGTTCGTCGAAGCGCGAGCCAGTGGCTGGGAAGTCCTTCGCCCGCCCGGCCCTCGCGCATAGCGCTCGGGCGTTCGTCGAAGCGCGAGCCAGTGGCTCGCAAGCGCTTCGCCTCACCCCATAAAAAAACTCTCCCCCCGCCTGGGCTGCGGGGAGAGAGCTTGATTACGGCTTAATCGGGGTTTTTCTTATTTAGATCAGCGGAGCCGGGGTGGCCGGCAACGCAGCTGCAGCCTTGGACTTGCGGGCCTTCTTGGCAGCCTTCTTCGGGGCCTTCTTGGCGGCCTTCTTAGCAGTCTTCTTGGCAGTCTTCTTGGCAGCCTTCTTGGCGGCCTTCTTCGGGGCCTTCTTAGCCGCCTTCTTGGCGGTCTTCTTGGCGGCCTTCTTCACAGCCTTCTTGGCGGTCTTCTTGGTCGCCTTCTTGGCTGCCTTCTTCGCGGTCTTCTTAGCAGTCTTCTTGGTCGCCTTCTTCGCAGTCTTCTTGGCCGTCTTCTTGGTGGCCTTGCGTGCGGTCTTCTTGGCGGCCTTCTTCACGGTCTTCTTGGCTGCCTTCTTGGCGGTCTTCTTGGTGGCCTTCTTGGCAACCTTCTTCGCGCCAGCTTTCTTGACAGCCTTCTTCGTCGCCTTCTTGGCGGCGGACTTCTTAGCAGCTTTCTTAACGGCCATGTGATGGCTCCTCGTCAGTGGTGATCAGGGATTGATCAGTGGTGGTGCGGTAAGCCCAGTGGAAAGGGACTCTGTGAAGACAGAGCCGCGGGAGTCGGACCCGCGTGCAACCGCCGACGCGCACTGCGCGCCGGAACGGATCGGGGATCGCATCCGGCCGCAGGCGCGGCGGGACCGATGGCGCATCCGCCCGGAAGGCGGACGGAGGGGGCCGCAAAGGAGCGCGGCCAAACAAAAACCCGGCCCGCCGAACGCGAACCGGGTTGCATGGAACAAGACGCCAACGATGTCATCTGGGTTTTGGATGTCATCGGCGAAGAGAGTGCGGTCAACATTTCTGCAGAGGAAGCGAATCCTGCGTCCACCGTTTTGACTGTCCGGGCGGAGGTCCGTTTTGTGCTGCATGTTGTCGCGCTGGGTTTTCTCACTCTCGTCTGCAGGAAACGTCTGCTGGGCGAAACCTAATCACGCTTTTTCATACTGTCAACAACCGAGCCTATTTTTTTTCCGGGCCACCCGTCCCGACGACCGCGGCGTCGGCGGCGCGCTCGTTCGTCGAGTGCGCGCGCGCGCATCCGACCGATTCGCGAGGCGTTTCTTTCGACATCGCTGAAACCCAAGCGTGGCGCGGGTTTCGGCGATGCGATGTTTTTTCCCGAAGAGTTTTTTCGATAACGCGCGTGGTTGCGCGAGGCTGTCGAAGGCGACGTCGGAAGGCGAATCCGGAAGAAAAAATTCCGCTCCGCGGCGACTCCGGATTTCGCGTCGCACAAGCCGAATTGCGCGAAACTGCGCGAACCGTTTTCGGCTTCGAGCGACGCTCGACGACCGCCTCGTCGGAGCGACGAGCGTGCCGACGCGACCGCTCGCCCATCCGAACGACGGCGACGAACGACCTCGCCGAGATGTGTGCCTGCACCTCGGCGGCACCGACGAACGGCAACGCCGGTGCACGCGGCGACGACCGTTCGTCTGCCGAAGTCGCCGCGCGCTCGCCTCGACGCGGCGCGAACGCGGCGAAGTGGAAAGCGTTTTCCGACACCCGCGACGAACGAGCCGACGATCGCATCTGGAGTTCGCCCACGCCCTCGCCGGTCCGCCGCGGCGATTCGCCCGTTCGAAAAAACCGCTTGTTTTCCGTACTGCGGCGCTGAGCGCATCGAGCGAGCGCGACCCCGGCCCAGCGCATCGATCGCACGGCGAGGGTCCCGTCGCGCCGCCTGGAACGCGCCGCTGCGAATCGACGCGAGCGGTACCCGGGTGCCGGCGACGCGTCGTTCACGGCGAGCGAAGGGAGCGCTCTTCACGTCGGGTCCACGTCTTCCGCTCGGGCCTCGCGCCCGGGCATCGTGTCGATCTGCGCGCCGCGGTCGTCCGGGTGCGCGACGGCGCAAGCGGCTCGGACAAAACCGGCGACGCCGCCTCGACGCACGCGACGGCATCGGCGTGGCCGCGACCTCGACCGCCGCCGGAACGCGTCGGCCAGTCGCCAACTCGTCGCCAACTCGTCGCCACCGCATCGCCTTCATCGACCGCTCGTCGGCCGCACTCGCCGAGCGCGCTTGCCGAGCGCCGCGGCGAAGCCGGAGTCGAACGCGCGTTCCGCCGCCGCGCCGCCCAAAACGAAAACGGGGAGCGAAGAGCCGGCTGCCGCGATCGCGGTCCGGTTCTGCGCTCCCCGCTGCCGCCGCCCTCAGGGCGACGGTGCCGGATCGGCTGGGATCAGTGGTCGTCTTCTTCGAGCAGCTCGGCGTAGTCGTCCGGGGCGAGCAGTTCGTTGAGCTGGTCCGGCTCGTCGATCTCGACGGTGTAGATCCAACCCTCGCCGTAGGCGTCTTCGTTGATCGTTTCCGGCTTGTCCGCCAGCGCGGCGTTGACCGCGGTCACGGTGCCGGAGACCGGCGAATAGACGTCGGACGCGGCCTTGACCGATTCGACCACCGCCGAGGCGGTGCCGGCTTCGACGCGGTCGCCGATGTTCGGCAGTTCGACGTAGACCAGGTCGCCGAGCAGGCCTTGGGCATGGTCGGAGATACCGACCGTGACTTTGCCGTCGCCTTCGACGCGGGCCCACTCGTGGGATTTCATAAACTTCAGATCGCCGGGGATTTCACTCATGGCTGGCCTCGAACGTGACGGGAGCGGCTGGTAATGGCGGGTAGTTTAACGATGCGGGCGCGACATGCCACAGGGGCGGCGGCCGGGACGCCGGCGAGCGCGTTCAACTCGCCCTCCCGCCGTCGTCGATCCGGTACGGCTCGCGGCCGCTGAGCAGCGCCTCGCGCAGCGCCTCGACGCGATCCTGGCCCCAGAACGGCTCGCCGTGCAGCACGTAGCCGGGCAGGCCCGGCAGGTCGGCGGCGATCGCCTGTGCGGTGTAATCCTGATAGCGCGCGGCGACCTCGGCGGTCTGGGCGGCGGCGATCGTCGCCTCCGCATCGTGACCGTGATCGCGCAACAGGCGCGCGACCGTGTCGCGATCGGCCAGGTCCTGGTCGTGCGCCCAAATCGCCCGGAACGCGGCGTACATATACGCGGCCGGATCGGCGCCGGCCTCGACCAGGGCGATCGCGCAGCGATCGGCCAGGCCGGGATCGACCGGGAAGAACTTCGGCCTCAGGTTCAAGGGCAGCGCGCGCTGCTCGCGTGCGCGCTGCAACTCGTACAAACGGTAACGCTGCCGCGCCGGCGCGCGCTGGCCGAGCGGCAGGCCGCCGTTCGCGGCGAACAACTCGAAAATGCGCACAGGCTTGTAGACCAGGCGCGCGCCGCTCGCCTGCGCCGCCTCGAGCACGGCGGCATGGCCCAGATAGGCATAGGGCGAGATCAGGCTGAAGTAGTAGTCGAGGTGGACCATGGCCGCGGCGCCGGTCAGACCAGCACGCCGTCCTGGGCCTGACCGTCGCGCACGAACGGGAACTTGACCACCCGCACCGGCACTTCCTTGCCGCGGATGTCGACGCGGACGCTGCCGGCGCTGCCGAGCGGAATCTCGCCGGCCGGCACGCGCGCGAACGCGATCGACTTGTTCAGCGTCGGCGAGAAGGTGCCCGAGAGGATCTCGCCCTCGCCGTGCGCGGTCAGCACTTTCTGGCCGTGGCGCAGCACGCCCTTCTCGTCCATGACCAGGCCGATCATCTGGCGCGCGGCGCCGCTGGCCTTGAGCTGTTCGAGCGGCTGGCGGCCGATGAAGTCGCGGCCTTCGTCCAGGGCGATGGTCCAGGCCAGCGCGGCTTCGTACGGCGACACGCTGTCGTCCATGTCCTGGCCGTAGAGGTTCATGCCGGCTTCCAGGCGCAGGGTGTCGCGCGCGCCAAGGCCGGCCGGCTTCACCCCGGCGGCGAGCAGCGCATCCCACAGCGCCACCGCGCGGTCTTCGGGCACCACCACTTCGAAGCCGTCCTCACCGGTGTAGCCGGTGCGGGCGACGAACAGCTCGATGCCGTCGGCGGTTTGGGCCTGCCCGGCCACGAACTTGCCGAGCTTGCCGATGCGCGCGCGGTCTTCCTCGCGCAGCAGGCCGATCAGCTTGTCGCGTGCGCTCGGGCCCTGCACCGCGATCATCGCCAGCTCCGGGCGCTCCTTGACCTCGACGCCGAACGCCTGGGCTTGTTCGCCGATCCAGGCCAGGTCTTTTTCGCGGGTGGCGGCGTTGACCACCAGGCGGAAGAATTCTTCCTCGAGGAAATACACGATCAGATCGTCGATCACGCCGCCCTGCGGATTGAGCATGCAGGTGTACAGCGCCTTGCCCGACTTCTGCAGCTTGTCGACCGAGTTGGCGACCAGATGGCGCAGGAACTCGCGGGTGCGCGCGCCGCGCAGGTCGACCACGGTCATGTGGCTGACGTCGAACATGCCGGCATCGCGGCGCACCTGGTGATGCTCTTCGATCTGCGAGCCGTAGCTGATCGGCATGTCCCAGCCGCCGAAATCCACCATCTTGGCGCCGAGTGCGCGGTGGGCGTCGTTGAGGATGGTCTTCTGGCTCATGGGGCGCTGCCTGCTCTGTAGGGGAGGTTGAGCCGGCGATTATCCCAGAAGCGCGCGCCGCCCGTGGCAACACATTTCGGTACGCAAGCGCATGGAAGCGCGCCACATGCTTTAGGGGTAGGAGCGGCGCAAGCCGCGAGTAGACCCTAGGATTACGCCGCCACTGCAGTTTCGCGGTCGCGGCTTGCGCCGCTCCTGCCACGCGCTGAAGAGTTCTCGGCGATCTGGCACCAGTGAGGGGAGCTGGAACCTTACGGACTTCGCGGTCGCGCGGCCGGTGCGATCCCGCGGCCGGTTCTATTCCCCTTCGGCGCCTTCGTTGTAACAACTTACTTCGGTGGGCTTGACCTCGACGAAGCGTCCCTTGTCGCGATCCAGGCGCACCGCCCAGCGCGATGCGTCGAACATCTCGCGCGCATCGGCATTTTCGACCGCGGTATCGACGACCGCGATCACACCCGGATCGCCAACGCCATCGATGACACAGGTCGAAATCGACACGCGTTCGCCGCGCAGCAGCTTCGGGTAAGGCACCACGTCGGTGATCTTCCAGCGCGCTTCGTTGCCGATACGACCGACCAGCTCGGCGGCGTAGAGCTTGAGCGAGCGGTCCTCGGCGTCGTCGATGGTGCCGATGCTCCGCGCGCAGATCTGCTCGGCGTTGCGCCCCGAGCCGACGCAGCCGCCGGTGTTGGACTTGAAGCCGTCCGGGAACGGCGGCACCACGCGTCCGATCCAGCTGTCGACGCCGTTCGGTTCGCCGGCCGGACAGGGAACGGCCGTGCACAGCAACGCAACCATCGCCGATGTGCGCAGGGCCGTCATCGCTTCAGCTCACCGCTTCGACCCGCAGGGTCATGCCGTCGGTGCCGATCACCCGCACCGCGGCGCCGGCCGGCAGCTCGGGACCGATCACGTCCCAATACGCGTCGGCGATCTGCACCCGTCCGCTGCCCTGGACGATGCCGCGTTCCAGGGTCACCACCCGGCCGACCAGTTGTTCGGCGCGGCGGTTGAGCAAGGGCCGGTCGCTCTGGCGCTCGCGGCCGCGGAACCAGGTCCGGTAGACCTGGATCGAGACGAAGCTGAGCAGCACGAACGCGGCCACCTGGGCCAGCACGCTCAGCCCCGGGAACACCAGCACCAGCCCGAACACCACCGCCGCGGCCAGGCCGAGCCAGAGCATGAAGGCACCGGGCGCCATCGCTTCGGCCGCGAACAGCAGCAGCGCGATCGCAGCCCAGGTCACGGTCTGCCAATTCCACGCCATGGCTCAGCCTCCGCTGCGCGGCGGCAGCGGCAGCGGCGGCGTCGCCGCGCGGCTGGGCTGGCGCTCGAGCGCTTCCTTGGCCAGCTCGCCGATGCCGGCGAGCGAGCCGATGATGCCGGCCGATTCCATCGGCATCATCACGAACTTCTGGTTCGGCGCCTCGGCCAGCGACTTGAAGGCCTCGATGTATTTCTGCGCGATGAAGTAGTTGATCGCCTGGACGTTGCCTTGCGAGATCGCGTTGGACACCATCTCGGTCGCCTTGGCTTCGGCCTGGGCCAGGCGCTCGCGCGCCTCGGCCTGGCGGAACGCGGCTTCCTTCTCGCCTTCGGCTTCCAGGATCACCGACTGCTTCTCGCCTTCGGCCTTGAGGATCGCCGCCTGGCGGAAGCCCTCGGCTTCGAGGATGTTGGCGCGCTTTTCGCGCTCGGCCTTCATCTGTCGCGCCATCGAATCGACCAGGTCGCGCGGCGGCTGGATGTCCTTGAGCTCGATGCGATTGACCTTCAAACCCCAGGGATGGGTCGCCGCGTCGACCGCGTTGAGCACCTTGGTGTTGATCTCGTCGCGCTTGGACAGCGACTCGTCCAGGTCCATCGAACCGATCGCGGTGCGGATGTTGGTCATGACCAGGTTCAGGATCGCGATTTCGAGCGTCGCGACCTCGTAGGCGGCCTTGGCCGCATCCTGGACCTGGAAGAAGACGATGCCGTCGACCTTGACCACCGCGTTGTCCTTGGTGATCACGTCCTGGCTCGGCACTTCCAGCACCTGTTCCATCATGTTGATCTTGCGGCCGACCCCGTAGATCACCGGGATCAGGAAATGCAGGCCCGGGTCCATGGTGTGGGTGTAGCGGCCGAAGCGCTCGACCGTCCATTGATAGCCCTGCGGCACCATGCGCACGGTCTTGAACAGCAACACCACGCCGGCGAACACCAGCACTGCAGCGAGCAACGTCGGTCCCATGTCTCCCCTCCTCCCTGTCCGTTGACTCAGTATAGGCCTTGGTTGCGGCTGCGACCCTTCACGCCCCTGGCGCATCCTTGACCTGGAATGCCACCCGAATCCCAGCCCTTGCCGTCCCCCCCGCCCGAGCCGACACGCCCGCTGTCGAGCTTCGCCATCGACGTGCCGGAGGCTTTGCTGGCCCGTGCCCGCTCCGGCGAAGGCGCGGCCTTCGAACAGATCTACCGCTGGTTCGAGCGGCCGGTTTTCAGCTTGGCGATGCGAATCGCCGGCGACCGCGACGAGGCCACCGAAGTGTTGCAGGACACCATGCTCAAAGTATTGACCCGGATCGGCGATTTCCGCGGCCATCGCGACGGCAGCGGCACGCCGTTCTGGGGCTGGCTGCGGCAGATCGCGGTCAACGAATCGCTGATGCGGTTGCGCAGTCAGCGCCGCCACGAACACGCGGCCGAGCCGGAGGACGAACTGCTCGCCGACGACCGCACCCCGCCGCCGCCCGCGGCGGCCGATGCGGCGGCGCTCGGACGCGCCCTGGCGCAATTGCCGGCACCGACCCGCAGCGTGCTCTGGCTGTACCACGCCGAAGGCTATACCCATGAGGAGATCGCGGCGCTGATGCAGCGCACGCCGAGCTTCTCCAAATCGCAACTCGCGCGTGGCGGTCGACGCTTACGCCAGTTGCTGGAGTCGGGCATCAAGTACACCGATCTGGAGCAGGCCCATGCCTGACCGCACCCCTTCCGCGCCGCAGGACTGGTCGTCCGCGTTCGCGCAACTGCCGCCGGAAACGCCGCCCGCCGATGGCTGGTCGCGCATCGCCGCGACCCTCGCCCAACGCGGCGTCCTGCCGGCCCCGTCCGGGTCGAGCGAGTGCGAACCGGTCCGGCCGCGCTCTATAAAGAGTGGCGCCGTCCAGATCGAGCCTCGCCGCGCCACGCTGCGTGCACGGCCGCGGCAACGCTGGATGATGGCGGCGATGCTCGCCGCGGCGTTGCCGCTGGGTCTGTGGCTGTCGCAGCGCAGCCAGAACCCCAGCGAAGCCGGCGCGGTCACCGACGCAGTCGCACCTACCGACGCGGCACCGGCGATCGCTTCGCCCACGACCGGGGCAGGCCTCGATCCGCCGCGCGGCACCACGCCGCATGCGCCGCAAGTCGCCGCCGCCCCCCATCGGAACGCCTCGTCGCAAGACACTCCGGCAACGGCGGTGGCCGCCGTGCCGACGCCGAAATCGGCGCGCGACGGCCTTGCATCCACCCCGGCCGCCACGCCGCGACGCGCACAGCGCTCGCCGACTCGCCTGGCCGCGCGCGACCGCGGCGAAACGGCGAATGCACCGGCGACCGCCGCGCAGATTCCACCGGTACCGACGGACACGGCCTTGATCGCGTCCGCCGACGCCGACGCCCGCCTGCTGCGCGAACTCGGCGAACTGCAGGCCGAGTCGGCGCAGCTCGAAACCCTGATCGCGTTGACCCGCGACGAGCAGGTCGGCAGCGCCACCGCCACGGTGATGAGTTCCGAACTCGACGAGCGCGTGCGTTTGATCGACGCCACGCTGATCGCCGGCTCGCTGCCCGCGGCGCAACGCCTGTCGCTGTGGCAGCAACGCGTCGGCGCGCTGCGCACCCTGGCCGGTGTGGAGAGCACCCAACGCTGGTTCGCCGCCCGCGGCGAACGCTACGACGACGCCCTGGTTCGCGTCGATTGATTCTTCTAATGCGGCACCGGAGACCGATATGCCCCGCTTCCCTCTGACTGCACTGCTGCTGTCCACCGCGATCGGCAGTGCCCTGGCCTATGCGCCCGCGAGCACGCCGACCGACGCAGCGGCCAGCATGCCGGTGGCGCCCGATGCTGTTCCTCTTGTGATCGTGCGCCGCACCCGGGGCGAAGGCCCGTCGGTGGTCGCCCAGGTACGGCCGCAGGTCGTCCAACAGCTGCGCGGCCTGCCCGATCCGGTGACCAAGCCAGTGCTGATCCGCGACGAAATCCGCGGGCCGCAACTGGGCGTGATCCTGGCGCCGGACGGCAAGGCCGGCGCGCGCATCATCGCGGTCACGCCCGACAGCGCCGCCGCCAAGGCCGGCTTGCGCAGCGGCGACCGCCTGCTCGCGGTCGGCGACAAGACCATCGCCGGCGCCGACGGCGATGCGCGCCTGGCCGACGCCCGCGCCCTGCTCGGCCGGCTCGAAGCGCGCAAGCCGATGCGCATCCGCTATCAGCGCGACGACCGCGACGCCACCGTCAGCGTGACGCCGCAACTCGGCGAGCGGGTGATGGTGTTCGAGAGCGGCGACGGCTCGCAGTTCGTCACCGCCGGCCAGGTCATGATCCGCCGGTCGGTCGATGGCGAAATGGAGGTTTCCAGCGACCGCATGGAGTTCACCCCGGCCGACGGCGGGGTCGCCCCGCGCTTGCGCACCGAGATCGTCCGTCTCGGCCCGGAGAACTGCAAAGACAAACCCTGCCTGTTGCCGGCGATCAGCGATGCCCTGCGCTGGAACGGCCTCAACCTGGCCTCGGTCGACGCCAAGCTGGGCCGTTATTTCGGCACCCAGCGCGGCGTGCTCGTGCTCAGCACCGGCCCCGAACTCAAGGGCCTGGAACCCGGCGACGTGATCCAGTCCATCGACGGCCGCCGCGTCGACACCCCACGGCAGGCCATGGAGGCGCTGCGCAACCAACCGGAGGGCAGCCAGGTCGATGTCGGCTATCTGCGCGATCGCGCCAGCGCCAGCACCCAGCTCAAGGTGCCCAAGACGGTGCAATGGACGCCGCCGCGTCCGCCCTCGCCGCCCTCGCCGCCGTTGCCGCCGCCGGCTCCGCCTGCTCCGCCCGCGCCTTATGCGCCGGCGCCTCCGGCTCCGCCCGCGCCGCCGACACCGCCGACACCGCCTCAGGCCATGGCACCACCGCCGCCCGCGCCGCCGGTCTGGGCGATGGCCGGCGAGCGCCAGGTGCATCGGGTGTACTGAGCCCGACCCAGCGACGCCATCGCGCACCCGCACGATGCCGCAACGAAAAGGCCGGGCATACAGCCCGGCCTTTGTTGTATCCGCGTTGCGCGCCGCAGCGCGGAATACTCGCAATAACGTCGCTTATTCGGCGGGCGCCGCGGTCACCCACTTGGCGAACACCGCATCGATCTCGGCGTCGGCGACGCTCTTGCCGTCTTCGAGTTTGCCGGCCTGTTCGAACAAGGGAATGATCATGGCCATGCCGTCGATCTTGGTCTTGAGCTGCACGCCCGGCGCACGCTGCAGATAACGGTCCCAACGCGCGCGGACCTTGGCCCAGAACCCCTGGGTCGCCTCCCAATAGGTATAGGCCGGCTTGAAGTCGACCTCGCGGGTCTTCTGGTAATCGTTGAAACCGAACTCGCGCGCCAGCTCTTCCTGGCTGCCGTCGGGCTTGCGCAGCACCTTGGTGTTGAACTGCTCGTGGGTCCAGCCGTTCGGCGTGATGGTGTGGCGATTGACCGCCGACACTGCGTTGTAGTCGCTGCGCTTGGTGTACTCGCGCCGCGGCAGCGGGCGCCAGCTGGCGTCGCTGGTCCAGGTCGCGATGCCGTTGCGATAGTCCCAGCGGCCGGTGCCACAGTAACGCGGCGCATCGCTGACCTCGTACACGCACTGGGTCCAGGCGCCGCGATTGAGCTCGGCCGGAATCTTGCGCACCTGCCAGGTCTGGTCGGCGCTGAATTCGAAACGCTGCGGCGCCTCGTACACCCAATCCTGACGCCAATGCTTGGTCACGTGACCGCTCTTGGCATCGACCAGGATGTGCTGCAGCACCAGCTTGCGCGGGCTGTCCTCGACCACGATGACGGTCTCGTTGCCGCCGCTGCGCATCGCCGGCGCGCGCTCGTAGCCGGGCTTGAGCAGCACGGTTTCGTCGAAGGCGAAGTCGACGAGGTACTCGCCCTTCATCGCCAGGATCGAAGCGCGGTCGCGCTCGGTCGAGGCCTCGGCGGCCGGCACGGGAGACAGGGCCAGCACGGCGGGGCTGGCGAGAACGGTGATGGCCAGCAGGCTGGCGGGGTACAGACGTCGGGTCATGGCTGAACTCGATGGTTCTCGGTTGGCTGAAGGATTCGGAACAAACAAACGAAGCAGTCGGCTCAGGCGTACTGCGGCAGCGTGCCGTCGCGCAGGCCCGAGGCCATGCAGCAGCACACGTGCGCCTGCGGGCGCAGACGTGCGCCCTCGCCGGCGGCGATGCGGCGCGCGTGCGCATGGCCGAGCTCCGACAGCTCGGCCGCGTCGGCGAGCAGTACGCAGTGGCCGGCTTCGTCGTACAGCACGTGCAGGCGCAGGACCTCGGCGCACCAGCGGCCGCGCAGACGGCGCCACCCGCGCCGCCGCAGACGCGACCACAGGCCGCCGCGCGCATCGAAGCCGTGGTGCATGGGCAGGCCGGCGGCGACATCGTCCCAGGCCAGGAAATCGCTGTCGGGCAGCAGGTACAGCCGCCAGCAGGCGCGGCCGGTGCCGTTGCGGAACAGCAAGGCCTCGCACGAAGCCTCGCCGTCGTGACGGACCAGCCGCTCGGCGCTGTGCGCCTGCAACCAGCCGTCGAGAGCATCGCGATGGCGCGAGGGGTACGCGCACAACACCGTCGCGACCGCCGCCAAGCGTTCCGGCGCCGGCAAGCCGGTGCGGTCGAGCGTGGCGGTCGGCGACGGCGCGCGCATGGCTTACCAGCTCACCGCCACGCTCATGCCGACGTTGCGGCCGGGCGCGGTGTAGCGGTCGACGATGGCGCTGCCGGCGCTGAGACCGGGCAGATTGGCGCCGTCCCAGTACTTTTTGTCGGCGAGATTGAACACGCCGACGTTGAACTTGGCGCCGGGCGCGAAGTCCCAGCGCGCGAGCAGGTCGAGCACGCCGTAACCGGGCGTGGCGAAGCGGTTCGGCGCCGGCAGGTCGGTCTTGCGGTGGGCGAAACGCCCGGCCAGTTCGACGCCCCAGCTCTCGCGGTCGTAGGCCACGCCGAGGCTGGCGGTCAGCGGCGCGATTGACTCCAGCGGCCGGTCGGCGGTCTTGTCTTCGCCCTCGCTCCAGGCCGCCGCGCCGCGCAGCGACCAGCCGGCAAGGCGGTCGGAGAGCTGGCCGAAATCGACGCCGCCGCGCAGTTCGATGCCTCGGATGCGTGCCTTGGCGACGTTCTGCGACTGAAACACGATCAAGGGCGTCTGCGGTGGCGCGCTGACCTGGCGGTTGGACTCGATGAAGTCCTTGTAGTCGTTGGAGTACACCGACAGCTGCGCATAGGCGGCCACGGTGCTGAAGCGCAGGCCGAGTTCGTAGCCGTCGCTGGTCTCGGGCTTGAGGTCCGGGTTCGGGATCGCGGTGTAGCCGAACTGC
This sequence comes from Lysobacter sp. CA196, assembly GCF_052078695.1. Classification (NCBI taxonomy): domain Bacteria; kingdom Pseudomonadati; phylum Pseudomonadota; class Gammaproteobacteria; order Lysobacterales; family Lysobacteraceae; genus Lysobacter; species Lysobacter sp. CA196. The sequence goes on from NZ_JBQJIN010000026.1 coordinate 68,133, forward strand.
AGATTGGTGAAGCCGAGGTTGACGTCGCTGTAGGGCGGCGCGCGGAAGCCGCGCTGGTAGCCGCCGAACAGCGACCAGTCCTGGGCGAAGTGCCAGACCGCGCCGAGCTTGGGCGAAACGCTGGTCTTGCTGAGCTCGCTGATCTTCACCCCCGGGTTGTCGGCGTTCCAGATCGGGTCCTGCTGCGGGTGCAGTTCGTAACGGTCCACGCGCACCGCCGGCACCAGGCGGAACTTGCCATCGGCGAAGCGGATCTCGTCCTGCACGAACACGCCGGCATTGCGGGTCTTGCTGACCGGGAAATCGCGCACCGGGAAGGTGTCGGGCGAAATCACGCTGCTGACCGCACCGGTGGTCAGGTTGACCGCACGGCCGTCGCGCTTCTGCCGGAACTCGGTGTCTTCGTACTCGAAACCGTAAGTCAACGTGTGCTCGACCGCGCCGGTCGCGAAGTCCTTGTGCGCGGTGGCCTCGGCGCCGTACACGCGCTGGTCGAAATTGAACTCGCGCAGGCGCAGGGTCGGGCCGACCTCGCGGCCGCCGACCACGCTGGCGCGCTGCTCGCGCGTGCGCTGGGTGGTCTCGCTGTCCTGGCGATAGACCTGCCAGCGCAGCGAATCGGCAAGCACGCTGTCGAGGCTGTCGACTTCGTGCGCGAACGCGACCCGTGCGCGAGTCTGGTGATCGTCGCCGGTCTGCGACAACACCCGCACCTGCGGTGCGCCCGGCATCGACAAGGCGGTGCCGCGCGCGCTGAAGACCTGGGTGTCGGTCTGGTCTTCGCTGCCTTCCACGGTCAGGCGAAAACGCTGGCGGTCGCTCGGCGCGTACACCAGCTTGGTCAGCAAGCTGCGGCCCTCGTTGCTCTGCGGGTTGGGGCGGGTGCGGCGTGCGTCCAGCGCGGCGTTGCCGCCCTGGTTGCCGGTCTCTTCGCCCTGGTGATGATTGAGCACGACCAGGCCGGACCAGCGCTCGCCGCCGAACGCCGCGGTGGCGCCGCCGAACAGGCTTTCGTTCTTGCCGTCGTAACCGGCCTTGAGGCCGAAGTAGGCGCCGGCATCGTCCTTGAGGTAGTCGGCCGGGTCCTTGGTCACGAACGAGACCACGCCGCCGAGCGCGTCGGAGCCGTGCAGGGCGCTGCTCGGGCCGCGCACGACCTCGACTTCCTTGACCGTATCGAGGTCGACGAAATTGCGCCCGGCGTTGGAGAAGCTGCCGATCGAGAAGCTGTCGGACACCGAGATGCCGTCGACCAACACCCGCACGCGGTTGCCGCCGAGGCCGCGGATGCGGATGTCGCCGAGGCCGAAGCGCTCGCTGTTGGCGCCGACCTCGATGCCGGGCTCATAGCGGAACAAGTCTTTCAGGTCGCGGACCAGCTCGCGGTCCATGCGCTCGCGGTCGATCGCGCCGACCGTCGCCGGCACGTCCTCCACGGCGCGTTCGGTGCGCGTGGCGCTGACCACGACGCGCTGGAGTTCGTTGACGTCGGCGCTGTCGACGGCATCGGCCGCGGCGGCAACTGCCGGCAGGGCCAGCAACAAGGCCAGGGCGAGCGCGGAGCGCGCCGGTGCGCGCAGGGACGGGGAAGCGGAACGAGCGGGCACAGCAGTAGTAAGAACGCAGGACATTCGGTCGGACTCGGTAGTGGATTGGCCGAGGCGAGCGGGCGTCCGTTGCAACGACAGTGCAGAGCGGAGGGGCTGGCAGCCTTGAGAGAGAAGGTGCTGGCGGGTCGGCCGAAGCCGACGCGCCATGCCGCCCTCCTGTCGGGAGCGCGGTATGGCGGATGACGCGGGCGTTGCGTTGCGATCGGCTCGGGACGTACCGATCCCGGCACGAATGCGGCCGAGTGCGCTTGAGCGCGCCGATCGCCGGATCGTCAGCTAGAACTACATCGCAGGATTACTTCGTGAGGATCAGCTTGTCGTTGCGGGTGTGACGCAGGCGATAGACCTCGCCGCCGTGACGGATCAACACTTCACGCGCGCCGCGAAGCAAGGCCGTGCTTTCGACCAGGACGCCCTGGGCGGCGGCGACGACGGCCGAAGTCGCAGACGCCGACGACGCAGCGATGGAGGGCACCGCGACGGGCGCCGCGACGGCAGCCAGGGGGCGATCGATACGGGGTTTCAGTTGCAGCACCGGATTGCGCAGAGACATGACGGTGGCTCGTTGGGGGTGGGCTCGACAAGAATGATAATGATTCTCATTTGACAGTCAACACCCCAACCGCCGGATCTGCGACCCCGGTCATGCGCGACCCGCTCCTCCCCGACTCAGGGCGTCTCAGGCCGTCGCGCGCTCCACCCGCTGCCAACCGGCCTCGTCGATGCGTTCGACCCAGTCCAGCGCCTGCAGGTTCTGCAGCAGTTGTTCGGTGCGGCTGGCGCCGAGGATCACGCTGGACACGTGCGGGTTGCGCAGGCACCAGGCGATCGCCAGGGGCGCCGGCTCCGCGCCGAGCTCGCGCGCGACCGCGACGAAGGCGTCGGCGCGTTGCGGCCGTCGCTGGTCCGAACTGCCGAGCACGATGCGCTGCAGCCATTGCTGGTCGGCCTGGCCGAGCCGGCTCTGCGCGGAGATGCCGTCGCGGTATTTGCCGGTCAGCAAGCCCGAAGCCAGCGGCGACCAGATCGTCGTACCGAGGCCGAGTTCGGCGTACAACGGCGCGTATTCCAGTTCGACCCGTTCGCGATGCAGCAGGTTGTACTGCGGCTGCTCCATGGTCGGCGCATGCAGATGATGAGCGCGGGCGATCTTGTGCGCCTCGCGGATCAGCGCCGCCGGCCACTCCGAGGTGCCCCAATACAACACCTTGCCCTGGCGGATCAGCGCGTCCATCGCCCACACGGTTTCCTCGACCGGCACGTCCGGATCGGGGCGGTGGCAGTAGTACAGATCGAGATGCTCGACACGCAGCCGGCGCAGCGCGTCGTGGCAGGCTTCGGTGACATGCTTGCGCGACAATCCCTTCTGGGTCGGCCCCGGCTCCTCGACCGAGCCGAACATGACCTTGCTCGACACGCAGTAGCCATCGCGCGGCAGGCGCAGATCGGCGATCGCCTCGCCCATCACCCGCTCGGCCTCGCCGTTGGCATAGCCTTCGGCGTTGTCGAAGAAATTGATGCCGTGGTCCCAGGCCGCGGCGATCAGCTCGCGGGCGGTGTCGCGGCCGATCTGCGCGCCGAAGGTGACCCAGGCGCCGAACGACAGCGCCGAAATCTGGAGGCCGGATGAACCGAGGCGACGGTACTGCATGGATGCACTCCAATCTGAGCGGTGACTGCGCTCATGCTACGCCCCTGGACGATGCGACAAAGGACTGCCTGTGGCGACGACGAATCTGAAAACCCGAGGCCTGATCGTGATCTTCATCGCGATCGCGGCCGCACTGTTGGCCTGGCAACTGTGGCGCCTGCGCACGCCCGCGCCGGCTGCGCCCGAAACCGCCGCCGTGCAGGCCGACGCGGCCGAGGTTGCGCCCGAAGCGGCCGACACCGCACCGGCCGCCGCCACGCCGCGCAAGATCGAGCCGGCTACGGGCGACTACCGCAACCCGGCCCTGGCCGAGCTGAAGAACCGCGCCGATGGCGGCGACAGCCGCGCCTCGTGCCAACTCGGCATGGAGCTGCTGCGCTGCACCGACCTGTCCGCCGCCGAACAAGTGCTGGCCGCGGCCGACGACAACGCCCGCCCGGACATGCCGGCCGAGCAACGCGCCTACATGAGCAAACTCGAAAACCGCGCCCGGCACATGGTCGCCGAATGCCGCAGTGCGCCTGCCGATGCCTGGAAACAGGGGAACCACTACCTGCGCCAGGCCGCCCTCGCCGGCGAACCCGAAGCGATGTACCGCTACGCCCGCGGCGACTCGGTGCTGATCGACTACTCGCGCATGGGCACGCCCGAATTCGACCGCTGGCGCGCCGAAGCCGGCAACATGATGCAGCTCTCGTTCGAGGCCGGTTACCTGCCCTCGGTGTTCGACCTGATGGTCGGCTACAGCGACAACTCCTCGCCGATCACCGGCCTGATCCCGAACGACCCGACCAAGGCCCGCGCCATGCGCCTGCTGATCGGCCGCCTTTCCGGCAAACCCGCCGACCGTCCCGAAGCGCGCTACGTCGCCCTGGAACCGGCTGCCGTCGCAATGGCTGCGCAATGGCAGCGCGACTACTTCCCGACCCTGAAACCGCCGTTGCAACGCATGCCGCGCGTCATGCCGGCCGGTTTCGCTTCGTTGTATGCGGACGAGAATGTCGAGAGTCCGTGTTCGCAGTGACCGCACTTGCCGGGGTTGTTGCGGTTGTTGGGGTTGTTGGATTTGGCGCTTGCATGGATAGGCGCTGCGAGGGTCTTGCGGCGCATTTCTCCATCAAGTAAGTCGCGACCGCGACCTTTCAGTCTTGTGCCGATGCCAGCCGCAGCCCGTCAGGGTAGGAGCGGCGCAAGCCGCGACCGCGCTGTGTCGGTCTTGCGGCGTCTCGGCTTGAGTTAGATCAAGATCTAGATCAAACGCTAGAGCTTCCGCCACTAAAGCGGCGGGTTACTTTCTTTTGTCTAGCGACAAATAGAGAATCTGAGTAGCGGCGTTGCCTCCCCTGTAGGAGCGGCGTGAGCCGCGACCGCGGAACGCGCGGGGGCAACAATGCCAACGTCATCCATCGAAGCGGCGTGCTTTCGCCGGGGTAGGAGCGGCGCAAGCCGCGACCGCGAATCTACGGCTGGCGGCGCGGGCGATCGGGGTTGCGTGGTCGCGGCTTGCGCCGCTCCTACCCAAGAGCAACGACGACCGTTGCCGTTGCCGTTGCCGTTGCCGTTGCCGTTGCCGTTGCCGTTGCCGTTGCCGTTGCCGTGATGAGCTTGGCGCGGTTCCGAACTTGCGATGCAACCGTAGACCCGGAGGGCGGCGCACAGGACGTGCGCCCGGCTTCTATATGGAATGCCCCGATAGGACAAGGATGTCCTATCGAAAAATCCCGGCGTAGGCCATGAACTCGCAAGGGAGCTTCGTCAAGGAAGGCCTTTTCTTTGGTTAGCTTTCTTTTGGGCCAGCAAAAGAAAGTAACCCGGCCGCGTTAGCGGATGGAAGCTTTAGATCTTGCTTCATCGCTCTGCGGTAAGAAGCGCAGCACTGCGAGTCACGCGGTCGCGGCTTCGATTATTGACGACGGCCGTGCGATGCCTACCCATCCCTTGGTCGCGGCTTGCGCCGCTCCTACCCTGAAAGCCAGGGCCTCGTCCGATCGGGGAGAACGGCCACGGTCAAGCGCACGCGCAGCGCGGCAAGCCCAACGGCAAAAGATTCTCATTCCCCACCCTCCCCCTCGATCCAGCTACAATCCGCCCACTTTCCTCCTCCGGGGAGTAGCCCACCCGCAGCCGCCAAGGCCCGCGGGGACATGCGTCAACACACTTGGCCCACCGGCCATGGCGCATGAGCGGCAGCCAGTGCGAACGATCCAGGTCCACGACCCGATCGGCCAGCGCTAGCGACCACGGGCAAGACCGAAGGCAGGCGTTGCGCGCAACCCGGGTCGGGCCGTGCATCGTCCGCCTTCGCGTCCACGCGAATGCCCGACCCCGGAGTTGTCATGGATCTGTCCTTTCTCCCGGCCTCGGTCGTCACCACCCTCGTCTCGACCGGCACCGTCGCGCTCGCCGAAATCGGCGACAAGACCCAGTTGCTCGCCCTGCTGCTGGCCGCGCGCTTTCGCAAACCCTGGCCGATCATCGCCGGCATCCTCGTCGCCACCTTGCTCAACCATGCCCTCGCCGCCTGGTTCGGCACCCTGGTCGCGCATTGGCTGCGGCCGGAAGTGCTGCGCTGGGTCGTCGCGGCGAGCTTCCTCGCGGTCGCGCTGTGGACGCTCAAGCCCGACCGGCTCGACGACGAGCCTCAGTTTTCGGCGCGCGGCGCCTTCATCGCCACCACCATCGCGTTCTTCTTCGCCGAGATCGGCGACAAGACCCAGGTCGCCACCGTGCTGCTGGCGACCCGCTACGAACCGCTGTGGGCGGTGATCGCCGGCACCACCGTCGGCATGTTGCTCGCCAACGTGCCGGTGGCGCTGCTCGGCAGCCGTTTCGCCGACCGCCTGCCGCTGAAAACCGCGCGCTACGTCGCCGCGACCGTGTTCGCGGCGCTGGCGATCTGGGTCGCCGTACGCGGAATCGGCTGACCGGCGGGCTCACCGACGCTCACGCGGGAGCCGGGCGACCGGCTCTCGCGCTATGCTCGCCGCGGACGGCAAGGGGATCGCGTAGGGATGCACGGCATCGGCGGAAGGTTGCGCGGCGTACTGGTGGCGCTGTTGCTGCGGCCGGACGAAATCATGCTCGAGATCGGCGCCGGCGGCGAACTGCTGGTAGCGCGGCTGCGCGCGGTGCTCGCCGCGATGCTGTTGCTGCTCCCGCTGTTCAACGCGATCGGCGGCGGCAGCGTCAAGGAAACCATGATCGGCCTGGGCGGGGCGGTGTTCGTCAACGTGTTCTCGCAACTGTGGCTGGCCCTGGCCCGGCGCCAGCGGCGTTACCGCTGGCTGCCCTTCACCACTGCCGGCTTCGACGTCACCGCCACCACCCTGGTGCTGGCCGCGCTCGCCGCCCAGCACCTGCCGGCCGGGCTCAACAGCCTGATCGTCTGGTGCGGTTATCTGTTCGCGATCCTGATGACCGCGCTGCGCAGCGACGGCCGCGTCACCCTGTTCGCCGGCCTGCTCGCCCTGGTCCAGTACGCTGTGCTGATCGTGGCCGTATTCGCCGCCGCCGATTCGCCGGAAGAGCTGATGTCCAGCGATTACGGCGCGATCACCGCCGGCAGCCAGGCGCAGCGCATGGTCCTGCTGGCGATGGTGACCATCGCCACCTCGATGGTCGTGTACCGGATGCAGCGCCTGATCGAGATGTCCGGCACCGACGGCCTGACCCGTCTGCCGAACCGGACCTGGCTGACCCACCGCATCCCGCGCCTGTTCGATACCGTGCGCCGCGACGGCGGCAGCCTGACCCTGGCCCTGATCGACCTCGACCATTTCAAGCGCATCAACGACGACTACGGCCACCGCCTCGGCGATCGCAGCCTGCGCCACCTGGTCTCGGTGCTGCGCGAGCAGGCCGAACCCAGCGAGTGGCTGGTGCGCCTGAGCGGCGGCGAGTTCCTGCTGGTGATGCGCAAACCGCTGGGCACCGCCTTCGAGGAAGTCGACGCGATCCGCCGCACCGTCGCAGAGCGCCCGTTCGAGCCCGGCCGCGGCGCCGAGCCGCTGTGGCTGAGCTTCAGCGCCGGCCTGGTGACGTTTCCGCAGGAAGGCGGCGACCTCTCGCGCCTGCTCCGCCGCGCCGACCTGCGCCTGCAGCGGGCCAAGCAATCCGGCCGCAATCGCGTGGTCGCCCGCGATATCTGAACACGCCGGCCCTGGCAAGCCCGGCGGCGCAGCTTGCCGCTGGCGCCGTCACTGCACTAGGCTGCCCCGATTAATAAGTCGCTAACAAGCCGCCGGGGCTCCGGCGCCCGGGGAGAGTGGAGTGGATTCGATTACGCGCGTGGCCTTCGGCCTGTTCGGTTTGGCGGTGCTCGTAAGCATTGCGTGGGTGTTCTCGGTCAACCGCCGTTCGGTGGACTGGAAGCTGGTCGCCATCGGCATCTCCCTGCAGATCGCATTCGCCTCGGTGGTGCTGCTGGTGCCGGGCGGCAAGGACGTCTTCGACGCGATCGGCAAGGGCTTCGTGCACGTGCTGGAGTTCGTCGGCGCCGGCTCGAAGTTCATCTTCGGCGACCTGATGGACGTCAGCAAATTCGGCTTCATCTTCGCCTTCCAGGTGCTGCCGACGATCATCTTCTTCTCCGCCCTGATGGGCGTGCTCTACCACCTCGGCGTGATGCAGGCGGTGGTGCGGGCGATGGCCTGGGCGATCACCAAGGTGATGCGCGTGTCCGGCGCCGAGACCACCAGCGTCTGCGCCAGCGTCTTCATCGGCCAGACCGAAGCGCCGCTGACCGTACGGCCGTACATCCCCAAGATGACCGAGTCCGAGCTGATCACGATGATGATCGGCGGCATGGCCCACATCGCCGGCGGCGTGCTCGCCGCCTACGTCGGCATGCTCGGCGCCGGCGACCAGGACGCCCAGGCCTTCTACGCCAAGCACCTGCTCGCCGCCTCGATCATGGCCGCGCCGGCGACCCTGGTGATCGCCAAGATCCTGGTGCCCGAGACCGGTGAGCCGCTGACCCGCGGCACGGTCAAGATGGAAGTCGAGAAGAACACCGCCAACATCATCGACGCTGCCGCCGCCGGCGCCGGCGACGGCCTGCGCCTGGCGCTCAACATCGGCGCGATGCTGCTGGCCTTCATCGCCCTGATCGCGCTGGTCAACGCGCCGCTGACCTGGATCGGCGAACAGACCGGCCTGGCCGCGGCGATCGGCAAGCCGACCGACCTGTCGACCCTGCTCGGCTTCCTGCTCGCGCCGATCGCCTGGGTGATCGGTACGCCCTGGGCCGACGCCAACGTGGTCGGCGGCCTGATCGGCGAGAAGGTGGTGCTCAACGAATTCGTCGCCTATACCCACCTGGCCGACATCGTCAACGGCAAGGTCGCCGGTGTCGCCCTCAGCGACGAAGGCCGCCTGATCGCCACTTACGCCCTGTGCGGCTTCGCCAACTTCAGCTCGATCGCGATCCAGATCGGCGGCATCGGCGGCCTGGCCCCGGAACGTCGCCAGGACCTCGCGCGTTTCGGCCTGCGCGCGGTGCTCGGCGGTTCGATCGCGACCTTCATGACCGCGACCATCGCCGGCGTGCTGACCCACTTCTCCGCCTAAGCCATGAGCCAAGTCAGCACAGGCCGCGTCGTCGTCGTCGGCTCGTTCAACGTCGACCACGTCTGGTCCCTCGCCGCGCTGCCGCAACCGGGCGAAACCCTGGCCGGCCGCTACCACACCGGTCCCGGCGGCAAGGGCTTCAACCAGGCCACCGCAGCCGTGCGCGCCGGTGCGCAGACCAGCTTCGTCTGCGCCCTGGGCGAGGACACCGGCGGCCAACTCGCACGCGCGCTCGCCGCCGCCGACGGCATCGACCTGCGCGACCTGTGCAGCGAAGCGCCGACCGGCACCGCCGGCATCTACGTCGATGCCGACGGCCGCAACACCATCGTCATCGGCCCGGGCGCCAATGCCGAACTGTCGGCGGAATTCGTCGGCAGCCACGACGCCCTGCTCGGCACCGCGCAGGTACTGTTGAGCCAGTTGGAAACGCCGGTCGAAGCCGCCGAGGCCGCGTTCGCCGCGGCACGCCGCATCGGCGCCCTGACCCTGCTCAACCCGGCCCCGGCCGACGCCGTCGCCAGCGACGCGCTGTGGGCGCTGGCCGACGTGATCACCCCGAACGAAACCGAGTTCTGCGCGCAACTGCGCCTGCGCACCGGCCGCGTGCTCGACCCCGACACCCTCAGCGCCCTGCCCGACGCCGAACTGCACGCGCATTGCCGCCGTCTGCTCGGGCACGGCAGCGTGATCGTGACCCTGGGCAAGGCCGGCTGCTTCGTTTCCCATGCCGACGGCGCCCTGCACGGCGACGACCGCGCTCACTACCGTTGCCCCGCCGCGGCGGTGAAGGCGGTCGACACCACCGGTGCCGGCGACGCCTTCAACGGCGCCCTCGCCGCCGCCCTAGCGCGCGATCCGGCGGCACCGTTCGCGCGTCATGTCGGCTATGCCAACCGTTACGCCGGCCTGTCGACCGAACGCGCCGGCGCGGCGGCGGCGATGCCGCGCAATGCCGAGGTCAGCGCGCGCTTCGGCTGAGCGGTTCGTCGCTCCGATGGCGGCACGCCTCTAGTCCAGACGGGATTTGCTTTCGGGGTAGGAGCGGCGCGAGCCGCGACCACGGGACGGGCAGAGGTAACGAGGCCGTCGCCATTCGTCTAAGCGGCGTATTCTCGCCAGGGTAGGAGCGGCGCAAGCCGCGACCGCGTTGCTTCGCTCTTGCGGCGCATCTCTCACGCAAGATCAAGATCAAACGCCAAAAGCTTCCGCCACTAAAGCGGCGGGTTACTTTCTTTTGTCTAAGGCAACAAAAGAAAGCTAAGGCGGAGTCAACATCCAAGTGCATCACCCCACCGCAAGCACGTCCTCAATAGAGAAGTTCACCGGCCGCCTGTAAAGCTTCTCCAGAAACACCTCCGCCGGCATACGGATGTCCAGGCTTACCC
>NZ_JBQJIN010000027.1:0-78062 GCF_052078695.1 Lysobacter sp. CA196
CGAGCAACTGGCTTACGTGATGTACACCTCCGGCTCGACCGGGGTGCCCAAGGGCGTGGCCGTGCGCCAGCGCGACGTGGTCGAGTTCGCCCGCGACCGCCGTTTCGCCAGCGGCCACGAGACCGTGTTGCTGCATTCGACCCACGCCTTCGACGCGTCGACCTACGAGCTGTGGGTGCCGCTGTTGAACGGCGGGCGCATCGTGGTCGCGCCTGCCGAGGCCAGCGACGGCGGCGACTTCCAGCGCCTGATCGAACGCTTCGAGGTGCGCAGCCTGTGGCTGACCGCCGGCCTGTTCCACGAATTCGCCGAGTCCACGCCCGAGCTGTTCGCCGGCCTGCGCCAAGTGCTGGCCGGCGGCGACGTGCTCTCGACCGATGCCATCCGCCGCTTGCAGGCGCGCCATCCGCAGCTGCGCATCGTCAACGGTTACGGCCCTACCGAGACCACCACCTTCGCCCTGACCTGCGCCGTGCCGACCCTGCAGCCGCAGGCGCGTTCGGTACCGATCGGCACGCCGCTCGACAATATGCAGGTCTACGTGCTCGACGATGCGCTGCAACCGGTGCCGGCCGGCGTGTCCGGCGAGTTGTACATCGCCGGCGCCGGCCTGGCCCGCGGCTATCTGCACCGCCCCGCGCTCAGCGCCGAACGTTTCATCGCCAACCCCTTCGCGACCGGCCAGCGCATGTACCGCTCCGGCGACCGCGTGCGTTGGCGCGGCGACGGCCAGATCGATTACCTCGGCCGCGCCGACCAGCAGGTCAAGCTGCGCGGCTTCCGCATCGAACTCGGCGAAATCGAGGCTGCATTGACCCAGGCCGGCTACGCCCAGAACGCGGCGATCGTGCGCGAAGACCGCCCCGGCCAGAAGCAACTGGTCGCCTATGTCGTCGGCGACGCCATCGATGACGAAGCGCTGCGCCAAGCGCTAGCCGAGCGCCTGCCCGAATACATGCTGCCGGCCGCCTTCGTCGCGCTCGATGCGCTGCCGTTGACCGCGAACGGCAAGCTCGACCGCAAGGCGCTGCCCGCGCCCGACTTCGCACCGAGCAACTTGCGCGAGCCGCGCACCGCCATCGAGTCCGCCTTGTGCGCCTTGTTTGCGCAGGTGCTCGGGCTGGAACGGGTCGGTATCGACGACAGCTTCTTCGCCCTGGGCGGCGACAGCATCGGCTCGATCCAGTTGGTCAGCCGCGCCCGTCGCGTCGGCCTGCGTTTCAGCGCCCGCGACGTGTTCCAGCATTCTTCGGTGCAGGCCCTGGCTCAGGTCGCGACGACGACCATGCTCGAAGCCGACGCGGTCGAGGTCGAAGCGCCGGTGGGTGCGTTGCCGGCGACGCCGATCATGCGCTGGTTGCTCGAACGCCAAGGGCCGTTCGACCGCTTCAGCCAGTCGATGCTGCTGCGGGTGCCGCCGCTGCGCCTGCAGCCGCTGCAGGCGGCATTGCAAGACCTGATCGATCACCACCCTGCCTTGCGCCTGCGCCTGGGCGCGGACGACAACCTGGAAACCCTGCCGCTCGGCAGCGTCGATGCCGAAACCTGCCTGCAGCGCGTCGACCTCGCCGGCCTGACCGGAGAGGGTCGCGAAACCATCATGCAGGCCGCCGCCGAAGCCGCGCAGAGCCGCCTCGCCCCGCGCGAGGGACGGCTGCTGCAGGCGGTCTGGTTCGACGACGGCGAGGACTCGCGGCTGTGGCTGGCGATCCACCATCTCGCGGTCGACGGCGTGTCCTGGCGCATCCTCGTGCCCGATCTGCAGGCCGCCTGGGACGCACGCGCCGAAGGCCATGCCCCGGCCCTGGAACCGGTGCCGACCTCGTTGCGTCACTGGGCCATGGCGCTGCCGAAGCTCGCGGAGGCGCGCCGGCACGAACTGCCGTTCTGGCAGGCCATGCAGGACGGCCACGACCCGCGCCTGAGCGCGCGTGCGCTCGATCCGCAACGCGACACCAGTGCCACCCAGCGCGGCCTGTGGCTGCGTCTGGAAGCGGATACGACCCGGCTGTTGCTGACCCGCGCCACCGAACGCATCCACGGCCGCATCAACGACGTGCTGCTGACCGCGTTCGCGCTCGCGCTGGCCGACTGGCGCCATCGCCGCGGCCTCGACGATGCCGACACGGTCCGCTTCGACCTGGAAGGCCACGGCCGCGAAGCCATTCTCGACGGCGCCGACCTGTCGCGCACGGTCGGCTGGTTCACCAGCCTGTTCCCGCTGCAACTCAGCTTGTCGCGCGGCGAGCGCGAGGCCGCCCTGCGCGGCGGCGCGCCGCTGGAGCGCGCGCTCAAATCGGTCAAGGAACAATTGCGCCGTTTACCCGACCACGGCATCGGCTACGGCCTGCTGCGCTATCTCAGCGACGCCGGCCGCGAGGCCTTGCAGTCGCTGCCGCCCTCGCAGATCGGCTTCAACTATCTGGGCCGTTTCAGCGTCGCCGGGACCGGTGCCCAGGAGCCGCACTGGACCCTGTCCGACGAGGCCGCGCTCGGTGGCGACGGCGACGAATCCCGTCCGCTGGCTCATGCGCTCGACCTCAACGCCAGCACCGAGGACGGCGCCGAGGGCGCGGTGCTCTGCGCCGGCTGGAGCTGGGCCGGCGAGCTATTCGAGGAAGACGCGATACGCGACCTCGCCGACACCTGGTTCGCGGTGCTGCGCCACATCGCCGAGACCGTCGCCGACACCGAGCGGCATCTGCTGACGCCCTCGGACGTGCCGCTGACCGCGCTCGACCAGGCTCAGATCGAAGCCATCGAAGCCGCCCGACCGCCGCTACTCGATCTGTTGCCGCTGTCGCCGCTGCAACACGGCTTCCTGTTCCACGCCGTCTACGACCAGGACGCGGGCACGCCCGCAACCGCGGCGAGCGACAGCTATGTGGTGCAGATGGCCTTCACCCTCGACGGCCCGCTCGACGTCGCTGCGCTGCGCCGCGCCGCGCAGTCGCTGTTGCAGCGCCATCCGAACCTGCGTGCGGCCTTCCTCCATCACGACCTGCCGGTGCCGGTGCAGGCGATACCGCGCGATGCGGTGCTGCCGTGGCGTTCGATCGCTCTGGAAGGCAGTGTGGACAGCCGCGCCGCCGAACTGGAAGGGCTGCTGCGCAAGGACCGCGCCCAAGGTTTCGATCTCGCGCACGGTCCGCTGCTGCGCTTCACCCTGGTGCGCGAACACGAGCACCTGCATCATCTGGTGCTGACCAATCACCACATTGTCTTCGACGGTTGGTCGCTGCCGATCCTGCTCGAAGAGCTGTTCGCCCTGTACGGCAACGGCGGCGACATCGACGCTTTGCCGCGAGTCGCGCCGTATCGCGATTACCTGGCCTGGCTGTCGGGCCGCGACCGCGGCGCCGCGCAACAGGCCTGGCGCGACTATCTCGACGGCGTCGACGAAGCCACCCGCGTCGCCGGCAGCGCAAGCGCGGAGGCTCGTACCGAGGTATTGACGCAGAGCTTGCCCGAGGCATTGAGCTGCCAGCTCGGCCATCAGGCGCGGCGTCTCGGCCTGACCCTCAACACCCTGACCCAGGCCGCCTGGGCCTTGTTGCTGAGCCGCATCACCGGCCGCGACGATGTGGTGTTCGGCACCACCGTGTCCGGGCGCCCGCCGGAACTCGCCGGCATCGAACGCATGGTCGGCTTGTTCATCAACACCGTGCCGGTGCGGGTGCGCCTGCAGTCGCAGCAAAGCCTGGAAAGCCTGTTGCACACCGTGCAGGCCGAGCAATCGGCCTTGCTCGAACATCAGCACCTGAGCCTGCCGGAGGTACAACGGCTGGTCGGAATCGGCGAGCTGTTCGACACCCTGACCGTGTTCGAGAACTACCCGATCGACGAAACCGCGTTCGGCGACGACGGCGCCAGCCTGCCGGGCACCGGCCTGCGCATCGGCCGCCACAGCCAGCACGGCGGCGATGCCTCGCATTACCCACTCGGCTTGGCGGTGATGCCGGGCGACGCCCTGCGCCTGAGCCTGAGCTACCGCAACGACGCTTTCGACGCGGCCCAGGCGACGCGATTGCTCGACGCCTATCGATGCATCCTCGAAGCCATCGCGCAGGACCCCGAGCGCAGCCTCGGACGAGTCGGACTGCTCGACGACGACGCACGCGAACGCCTGCTGCTGACCTATAACGCCACCGAGGCCGAAAGCACCGGCTGCACCGGCCTGCACGAATTATTTGAGGCCCAGGTCGCGCGCACACCGAAAGCAACCGCCCTGATCGGTGCCGACAGTCAACTCGATTACCTCGCCCTGGAACGTCGCGCGAACCGCCTCGCCCATGTGCTGATAGCGCGCGGCATCGGCGCGGAGGATCGGGTCGCGGTGGCCTTGCCGCGTTCGCCGGAGGCGATCGTCGCCCTGCTCGCCGTGCTCAAGGCCGGCGCCGTCTATCTGCCACTGGACCCGCGGCATCCGCTGGACCGTATCGGCCATATCCTCGGCGACGCACGACCGGTGCTGCTGCTCGGCGACGAGGCCTTCGTCGCTCGCCTGCCCACCTCGGGCCAAGCGACGCCGCTGCTCGCGATCGACGCGCCGACAACGCGTGAACTGATGCAGCTGGCCAGCGAACGCGCTCCGCGCGACGGCGACCGCCGCTGTGTCCTGCGTGCTCACCACAGCGCCTACGTCATCTACACCTCCGGCTCGACCGGGCAGCCCAAGGGCGTCGTGGTCGAGCATCGCCAGGCGCTGAATTCGATCCGCGCCCGTGCCGCGCGCTATGCGCCGCACCGCAGTGCGGTGTTGCTGCCCTCGCTGGCGTTCGACGCCTCGCTCGCGGCGGTCTTCGGCAGCCTCGCCATCGGCGCCAGCCTGGTCTTGCCGGCCAGCGGTCTCGAACACGATCCGCAGGCCCTGGCCGCCCTGGTCCAGCAACACGCGGTCGAGCAATGGATCAGCGGCCCGAGCCTGTATGCGGCGGCGCTGGAACATGCCGACGCGCTGGCCTCGTTGCGCAGCGTCGTGCTCGGCGGTGAAGCGATTCCGCCGAACGTCCGCCAGCGCCATGGCGAACATGCCCCGCTGGCGCGGTTGTATAACGAATACGGCCCGACTGAAGCGACGATCTGGTGCGCGTCGGCCGACGTCGGCGATGCCGATGCGAGCGAGCTGGGCTGCATCGGCGGGCCGATCGCCAATACCCGCTTCTACGTGCTCGACGCCGCGCTGCAACCGGTCCCGGTCGGGATCGCCGGCGAGCTGTACATCGCCGGCGCCGGCATCGCCCGCGGTTATTTAGGCCGCGCCGGCCTCAGCGCCGAACGCTTCGTCGCCAACCCCTTCGAGCCGGGTGCGCGCATGTACCGCACCGGCGACCGCGTGCGTTGGCGCGACGACGGCCAACTAGCCTACCTCGGCCGTGTCGACCAACAGGTCAAGATCCGCGGCTACCGTATCGAACTCGGCGAGATCGAGGCCGCACTGGCCCAGGCCGGCCACCCGCGCAATGCGGTGATCCTGCGCGAGGACCGGCCCGGACAGCAGCAATTGGTGGCCTATCTGGCCGGCGACCGCATCGATACCGCGGCATTGCGCGAGACCCTCGCCGAGCGCTTGCCCGACTACATGCTGCCGGCCGCCTTCGTGGTACTCGACCAACTGCCGCTGACGCCGAACGGAAAACTCGACCGCAAGACCCTGCCGGCGCCGGATTTCGCCACCGGCTTGCGGGAACCGCGCAATGCCCTCGAAACCCTGCTGTGCGAATTATTCGCGCAGGTATTGGGACTGGAGCGAGTCGGCATCGACGACAGCTTCTTCGCCCTCGGCGGCGACAGCATCGGTTCGATCCAGTTGGTCAGCCGGGCGCGCCGCGCCGGCCTGCGCTTCAGCGCCCGCGACGTGTTCCAGCAGCAATCGGTGCAAGCCCTCGCCCGCGTTGCCGTGAGCATCGTGGGCGTCGACGCGACGCCGGTGGAAGCGCCGGTCGGCGTGCTGCCGGCCACCCCGATCATGCATTGGCTGTTGCAGCAGGACGGGCCGTTCGAGCATTTCGCCCAATCCATGCTGCTGCAGGTGCCGCGCCTGCAACGCGAACCGCTGATCGCCGCGCTGCAGGACCTGGTCGACCATCACGATGCCCTGCGTCTGCGCCTGAAACCCGACGACGTACTCGAAATCGGCGCGGCCGGCAGCGTCGCCGCGATCAGTTGCCTCAACCATGTCGACCTGCACGGGCTCGACGCGCAGACCCGCGCCTGGACCATCAACCAGCACGCCCAGGCCGCGCAGCAGCGTTTGTCGCCGCGCGAAGGCCAGATGCTGCAGGCGGTGTGGTTCGACGACGGCGACGATTCGCGCTTGTTCCTCGCCCTGCACCACCTCGTGGTCGACGGCGTGTCCTGGCGCATCCTGATCCCGGACCTGCAAGCGGCCTGGCAAGCGCGCAGCGCCGGCCGTGCCGCCGAACTGGAAGCGGTGCCGACCTCGCTGCGTCATTGGGCGCTGGCCTTGCCGAAGGCAGCGACCCAGCGCAGCGGCGAGCTGCCGTTCTGGCGCTCGATGCTCGACGGCCTCGATCCGCCGCTCGCTACCCGAACGCTCGATCCGCAAGGCGCCACCAGCGCCGGCCGGCACAGCCTCGGCTTGCGCCTGGAACCCGAAGTCACCCGGGTTCTGCTGACCCGCGCCACCGAACGCATCAACGGCCGCATCAACGACGTCCTGTTGTGCGCGTTCGCGCTCGCCGTGGCCGAATGGCGCCAGCGTTACCTCGGTGTCGACCTCGACACGGTCCGCTTCGAGCTCGAAGGCCACGGCCGCGAGGCCATCGTCGACGGCGCCGATCTTTCGCGCACGGTCGGCTGGTTCACCAGCCAGTTCCCGCTGCAGCTGTCGCTGGCCGATATCGAACGCAACGCCGCGCTGTCTGGCGGGCCCGAACTCGAACGCGCGCTCAAGTCGGTCAAGGAACAACTGCGCCGCCTGCCCGACCAGGGCATCGGCTATGGCCTGCTGCGCTATCTCGACCCGGCCGCGGGTGCGGTCCTGGCGGCCTTGCCGGCGCCGCAGATCGGCTTCAACTACCTGGGCCGCTTCGCCGTCGCCGGCGCAACCGGGCAGCCGCATTGGGCGCCGGCCAGCGACGTCGTGCTCGACGGCCCCAGCGGCGAAGCGCATGGGTTCGCGCATGCGCTCGACCTCAACGCCACCACCGAGGATGGCCCGCAGGGCCCGGTGCTGTGCGCCGGCTGGAGCTGGGAGGCGGCGCGCTTCGACCAGATCGCGGTGCGCGACCTCGCCGAGACCTGGTTCGCGGTGCTGCGCCGCATCGCCGCCACCGTTGCGGCCGGCGAGCATCGCCTGCTGACGCCGGCCGACCTGCCGCTGGTCGCGCTCGACCAGCGCCAGATCGAAACCATCGAGACGACCCAACCGCGCTTGCTCGATGTGCTGCCGCTGTCGCCGCTGCAACACGGTTTCCTGTTCCACACCTTGTACGACGAACTGGCGCAGGACCGCTACATCGTGCAGATGGCCTTCACCCTGAGCGGACCGCTCGATGCGGCGCGTTTGCGCCGCGCGGCGCAGGCCCTGCTCGAACGCCATCCGAACTTGCGCGCCGCTTTCCTCCACCAAGGCCTGCGCGAACCGGTGCAGGCCATCCCCTGCGAGGTCGAACTGCCCTGGCAGGAGCATGCGCTCGACGGCGACGCGACGAGCCGCGAGGCCGCGCTCGAAAGTCTGCTGCTCGACGACCAAGGTCGCCGCTTCGAGCTCGGCCGCGGCCCGCTGCTGCGCTTCACCCTCGTGCGCGATGGCGATGGCGATAGCGATGTCATGCGCCACCACCTGCTGTTCACCAGCCACCACATCCTGCTCGACGGCTGGTCCTCGCCGATGCTGTTGCAGGAACTGTTCGCCCTGTATCGCAACGACGGCGATGGTGCGGCCTTGCCGCAGGTCGCACCGTACCGCGACTACTTGAGTTGGCTGTCGACCCGCGATCGCGAGCGTTCGGCTGCGGCCTGGCGCGAAGCCTTGGCCGGTCTCGCCGAGCCGACCCGCCTGGTCGCGGCTTCCACCGCGGCAACGGTGCCGTCGGCGCTGTCGATGAGTTTGCCGGCCGCGCTCGGCGATGCGCTCGCGCTGCGGGCGCGGCGCCATCAGTTGACCCTCAACACCCTGGTCCAGGCGGCCTGGGCGATCGTGCTGGGGCATCTGACCCGTCGCGACGACGTAGTGTTCGGCGTCACCGTGTCGGGACGCCCGCCGGACGTCGCCGGCATCGAGCGCATGATCGGCTTGTTCATCAACACCGTGCCGCTGCGCCTGCAACTGCGGCCGCAGGAAAGCCTGCTGGGCCTGTTGCAGCGCCTGCAACTGCAACAGTCGGCCCTGCTAGAACACCAGCACCTGAGTCTGGCTGAGATCCAGCGCATCGGCGAGCTCGGCGAGTTGTTCGACAGCTTGCTGGTGTTCGAGAACTTCCCGGTCGAGCCCTCGGCGGTCGGTCGCGGCGACGACGAGCACGACAGCATCGAGATCGTCCTACGAGGCAATCACGGCGCCGCCGCGACGCATTACCCGCTAGGACTGTCGGTGACGCCACCGGCACCGGGGCAACCGCTGCACCTCGATCTCAGCTACCGACCGGACCTGCTCGACGCAGAACGTGCGCGCGCCATCGCCGGTCGTTTCGCACGCGTGCTGGAAGCGATCGCACAAGCGCCGGACACCCGCGTCGCCGCTCTCGATCTGCTCGACGACGACGAACGCGAGCAGGCGCTGCAACGCAACGACACCGCGCGTGCGGTGCCGGACGCGACCGCGATCGCGCTGTTCGAGGCCCAGGCAGCGCGCACGCCGGAGGCGGTGGCGCTGATGTTCGGCGAGCAACGCATCGCCTATGCGGAACTCGACCGCCGCGCCGACCGTCTTGCTCGCCGCTTGCAGGCCGAGGGCATCGGCCCGGACAGCATCGTCGGCTTGTGCGTGGAGCGCTCGCCGGAGGCGATAGTCGGCCTGCTCGGTATCCTGAAGGCCGGTGGTGCCTATCTCGCGCTCGACCCGGACTACCCGCAGCAACGCCTGGCCTACATGCTCGGCGATGCGCGACCGGTGGCCGTGGTCACCCAAGCGTCGCTGCGTTCGCGCCTGCCGGAGTCCTCGGCACGGCCGATCCTCATCGACGGCGAAGACGCCACTCCCGAGACGCCGGTGCGCGGCACCCCGCATCCCGAGCACCTGGCCTATCTGCTCTACACCTCCGGTTCGACCGGCAGGCCCAAGGCGGTGATGGGCACGCATCGCAACGTCGCCTCGCGCCTGCATTGGGACGTCGAGCTGGACGGCGCAGTCGAGGAGATCTACGCGCAGAAGACCACGGTCAACTTCATCGACGTGCTGTGGGAACTGTTCATGCCGCTGATCCGCGGCCAGCGCGTGTTGATCCTGGCGCGCGAACAGGCCACCGACCCGGAGCGCCTGATCGAGGCGTTGGCCGAGGCCGGCGCGACCCGGATCGTGCTGGTGCCGTCGCTGCTGCGGGCGATGCTCGACAGCGGCGTCGACCTCGCCGCCCGCCTGCCGAAGCTGTATTACTGGTCGTGCAGCGGCGAAGCGCTGAGCTTCGAGTTGGCCAACCGCTTCAAGGCGGCGTTGCCGCACGCGCGCCTGCTCAACATCTACGGCACCTCCGAGTTCTGGGACGCGACCTGCTTCGAAGCCCGCGCCGAAGACAGCGGCGATCACGGCGTGCCGCTGGGCCGTTTGATCGACAATATGCGTGCCTACGTGCTCGATCCATTCCTGCGTCCGGTGCCGGTCGGCGCGCCCGGCGAGCTCTACGTCGCCGGCAGCGGCCTCAGCCGCGGCTATCTGCGTCAAACCGGGCTCAGTGCCGAGCGCTTCCTCGCCAATCCGTTCGAGCCGGGGGCGCGCATGTACCGCTCCGGCGACGTGGTGCGTTGGCGCGAGGACGGCGAACTGGAGTACCTGGGCCGTGCCGATCATCAGCTCAAGATCCGCGGTTTCCGCATCGAGGCCGGCGAGATCGAGGCCTTGCTCGCCGCCGACGACGCCGTCGCCCAGGCCACGGTCAACGTGCGCGAGGACCGGCCTGGGCAGCGGCAATTGGTCGCCTATCTGGTCCCGGCCGCGGGCCGCAGCCCGGATACCCAGGCCTTGCGCGAAGCGCTCGCGGCGCAGTTGCCGAGCCATATGCTGCCTTCGGCCTGGGTGGTGATTGAACGCCTGCCGCTGCTGCCGAACGGAAAAATCGACCGCAAGGCCTTGCCCGCCGCCGACGCGCCGGCACGCCGCGCCGCCGGCACGCCGCAGCAACAGGCCTTGTGCGCGCTGTTCGCCGAAGTGCTGGAACTCGACGAAGTCGGCATCGACGACGACTTCTTCGAACTCGGTGGCCATTCGCTGCTCGCGCCGCGCCTGATCGGCCGAATCCGCAGCACGCTCGGCGCCGAACTCTCGACCCGCATGCTGTTCGAGACGCCGACCGTCGCCGCCCTGGCGCAACGCCTCGCCGAACCGCTGCAGGCGTTGTCGTCGCTGCAGCCGTTATTGCCGATCCGCAGCCAGGGCGAGCTGCCGCCGCTGTTCTGCCTGCACCCGGCCGGCGGCCTCGGCTGGTGGTACAGCGGCCTGGCGCGGCATATCGACCCGCAGCGGCCGATCTACGCCTTGCAGGGGCGTGCGCTCGTCGACGGCACAAGCTTGCCGGCACGATTGGAAGAAGTCGCCGAAGACTGCCTGGCGCAGATCCGCGCGGTGCAGCCGCAGGGGCCGTATCACTTGCTCGGGTGGTCCTACGGCGGCGTGCTCGCCTTCGAGATCGCCCAGCGTCTGCAGGAAGCCGGCGAACAGGTCGCGCTGTTGGCTTTGCTCGACAGCTATCTGCTCACCGCCTTGCCGCAGTTCGACCCGGCCGCGAACGACAAGCCGCGCGCGCGCATCCTGCACGAGTTTCTCGAACACAGCGGTTGCGACCTCGCCGGCTACGACGCGGCGGTGCCCGACTATGCCCGCGCTGCGCAGTTGCTCGACGGCAGCATCTATTCGGGCTTCGACGCCGGCCAGCTCGAGCGTTTCATCGCCGCGACCGCCAACGACGTCGCCCTGCTCGGCCGCTATGCACCGCGCCGGCGACTACAGGGCGAACTGGTCTATTTCAACGCCGCCGCCGGCAAGGGCGACGGCAACCCGGGGGCGGCCGAGTTCCGCGCCCAGGTCGACGGCCGCGTCCACGTCCACGACATCGATTGTCGCCACGACGAGATGGCGCATCCGCAGCACCTGGCCCGGATCGGCCGGGTGCTCGCGCAGCGCTACCGGATCTGAGCGATGAGCTTCCTTCCCTCGATTTTCCCTTTGACCTGATACGAGACAGCGCACCATGACGCGGTTCAATTTCAACGGTCGCAAGACCCTGCCCTCGCGCGGACTGGCCTGGAGCGAGTTGCAGGAAACCATGTCCGATCTGCGCAGCGGCGACGCCGACTGGCGCCACGGCCGCACGCCCTTGCACGTCTATTACGCCGGCGAAGACGTGCTCGACGTCGCCCGCCAGGCCTATGCGATGTTCATCAGCGAGAACGCCCTGGCGCCGGCCGCGTTCCCGAGCCTGAAGCGGATGCAGGACGACATCCTCGACATCTCGCTGTCGCTGCTCGGCGGCAACGGCGATGCCGGCGGCACCATGACCTCGGGCGGCACCGAGAGCATCATGCTGGCGGTGCGCAGCGCCCATCGCGCCTTCCGCGAGCGGCGCCCGCAGGCGCGTCCGCACCTGCTGCTGCCGACCAGCGCGCACCCGGCCTACGACAAGGCCGCCGACCTGATGGGCCTGGAGGTGGTGCGGGTGCCGATCGGCGTCGACTACCGCGCCTGCGCCGACATCCTCGCCCAGCACATCAACGACGACACGATGATGATGGTCGCTTCGGCGCCGTCGCTGCCGTTCGGCACCATCGACCCGATCGTCGACATCGGCCGGCTGGCCCTGGAACGCGGGGTCTGGCTGCACGTCGACGCCTGCATCGGCGGCTTTCTCGCCCCGCACGTGGCCAAGTTCATGAGCGGCCTGCCGCGCTTCGACCTGAGCGTGCCCGGCGTGCGTTCGCTGTCGGCCGACCTGCACAAGTTCGGCTACACCGCCAAGGGCGCTTCGGTGATTTTGTACGCCGATGCCGAAGACCAGGAGCACCAGTACTTCGAATACTTCGACTGGCCCAAGGGCATCTACCGCACCGAGACCCTGACCGGCACCCGCCCCGGCGGCGCCGTCGCCGCGGCCTGGGCGGTGATGCATTACCTCGGCGAAGCCGGCTACCGCGCGCTCGCGCAACGCGTCATGCACATCCGCGACCGCTACATCGAAGGCATCGATCGCATCCCCGGCCTGCATCTGCTCGGCCGGCCCGACCTCAGCGTGATCGCCTTCACTTCCGACCGCTACGACATCCACGACGTCGGCGACGCCATGGAAGCGCGCGGCTGGTACATCAGCCGCTTGTCCAACCCGGCCGCGCTGCACATGACGGTGACCCCGGGCCACGACCAGGGCGTCGACGATTACCTGAGCGACCTGGAACGTTCGATCCCGCAGGCGGACCGGCCGGCCCTGCGCTCGCAATCGCGGACCGTGGTCACGTACTGAGCAGGGCGACGCTGAGGATCATGCGCGATCGATCCGATCGGTAACCCAACAACGGCATCCTTCCACCCTCGGGAGCGGCGGCCCCGCACGGCACGTCCCCCTTCATCGCAACCGCAAAGCAGGAGCACGACATGAGCAATCCTTTCGACGACCCCAACGGCAGCTTCCTGGTCCTGGTCAACAACGAGAACCAGCATTCGCTGTGGCCCGAATTCGCCGAAATCCCGGCCGGCTGGCGCAGCGTGCACGGCCCCGGCGCGCGCCAGGCCTGTCTGGACTACATCGAGACGAACTGGACCGACATGCGTCCGGCCAGCCTGATCAAGGCGCAGGAACAGCACGCGCATTGAGCGCGCACGCGATCGGACGCTCCGGCCCTCGGCCGGATGCGTCACGATCGTGAGGTCGATGGAAAGACGAGCGGCCGTCAGGTCTCGATGACGGCAAGCCGAGCGTCGAGACGATGCTTGAAGAGTGAGCGCTGGACCGCGCCAGCGCTCTACCAACCGGCGATCAGCTGCGCAGCTTCAGCGCCCGGTTGACGCCCAGCGCGGCCAGGGTGCAGATCGCGCCCGACAGCAGGTACACGCCGACGAAGGCCAGGCCGAAGTGCGCGCACAGGCCCAGCGCGACCAACGGCGCGAACGCAGCGCCGATCAGCCAGGCGAGATCCGATGTCAGCGCGGCGCCGGTGTAACGGTACTTGGAGCCGAAGTTGGCGGTCACCGAACCGGCGGCCTGGCCGTAGGACAGGCCCAGCAGGATGAAGCCGATCAGGATGAACACGTCCTGGCCCACTTCGCCGGAACCGAGCAGGGTCGGTGCGAAGCCGCTGAACATGGCGATCGCCGCGGCCAGCGCCGCGAGCGTACGCGGACGGCCGTAGCGGTCGGCGATCACGCCCGATACCACCATCGAGCCGCAGGCGAGCAGCGCGCCGACGATCTGCACGCCGAGGAACTGGCTCACCGACTGGTCCGAATACAACAGGATCCACGACAGCGGGAAGATCGTGACGATGTGGAACAGCGCATAGCTGGCCAGCGCGGCGAAGGCGCCGATCACGACGTGGCGGCCCTTCTGCTGGAACAACTCGACCACATCGGTGGGTTCGAGCTCGTGCTCGCCGAGTTCGCGTTCGTACTCGTGGGTCACCACCAGGCGCAGGCGGGCGAACAAGGCGACGACGTTGATCGCGAACGCGGCGAAGAACGGATAGCGCCAGCCCCAGTCGAGGAAGTCGCTCGGCGCCAGGCTGGTGTTGAGATAAGCGAACAGGCCGGCGGCGATGATGAAGCCGGCCGGCGCGCCGAGTTGGCCGAGCATGGCGTACCAGCCGCGGCGGTGCTTCGGCGCGTTGAGCGCGAGCAGCGACGGCAGGCCGTCCCAGGAACCGCCCAGGGCGATGCCCTGGCCGACCCGGAACAGCGACAACAGCGCGATCGAGAGCACGCCGATCTTGCCGAAACCGGGCAGGAAGGCGATGCCGGCGGTGCAGGTGCCGAGCAGGAACAGCGCGACGGTGAGCTTGGTGCTGCGGCCCCAGCGGCGCTGGATCCACATGAAGGCGACGGTGCCGATAGGGCGCGCAACGAACGCCAGCGCGAATATCGCGAACGACCACAGCGTGCCTTCGAGGCGGCCCAGGAACGGGAAGAACACCGTCGGGAACACCAGCGCCGAGGCGATGCCGTAGACGAAGAAGTCGAAGTACTCCGAGGCGCGGCCGATCACCACGCCGACCGCGATATCGCCGGGCGCGACCTCGGCATGCGAACCGGTGTCGTGCACCGAAACGGTCATGGAGGAATCCGGGTTTGCGTGATTGGGCGTATGCATCGTCGATTCGGTGTTGGGCGCCGCGGCATGGTCGTGGCGACCGGGCCTGGACACTGTGCCTAAACAGGCGGGTACGTTCAGTTAAATCACGTCCGACGGCGACGGAACCGGAAACGACGCCCCAGGCCCCAAATGCGGCAAAGGACGAGCGCCCGGCTACCGGGACGACGCTAGCTTCCCACCACCGGCGCGGCGCTGCCATAGGACAAAACGTCCAATCGTCGTCACAGTCCTGCGCCTCTACAGTGCGCGCATCGCCGCGACTGCCGCGGCCTCGATCGTGCTGCTTGCGCCTTAGATGACCGCCATCGAACCCCTGCTCCGCCCCTCCTCCCTTTCGAGGACTCTCCTCCGCCGCCTGTCGATGGCGGCGGCGATCCTGCCGCTGGCCGGCTGCAACACGATCTTGCTGAACGCGCCCGGCGACGTCGCCGGGCAGCAAGGCGACCTGATCGTGGTGTCGACCGTACTGATGCTGCTGATCATCGTGCCGGTGATCGCGCTGACCCTGTATTTCGCCTGGCGTTACCGCGCCGCGAACACCAAGGCCACCTACAAGCCGGATTGGGACCATTCGACCCAGCTCGAACTGCTGATCTGGGCGGCGCCGCTGCTGATCATCATCGCGCTCGGCGCGATCACCTGGATGAGCACGCACACGCTCGACCCTTATCGTCCGCTCGACCGCATCGCCAAGAACCGCCCGGTACCGGCCAACGTGAAACCGCTGGTGGTGGAAGTGGTGGCGCTGGACTGGAAGTGGCTGTTCCTCTATCCCGAGCAGAACATCGCCACGGTCAACGAACTCGCCGCGCCGGTCGATCGGCCGATCCAATTCAAGATCACCGCTTCCACGGTGATGAACTCGTTCTACATCCCGGCCCTGGCCGGACAGATCTACGCCATGCCCGGCATGGAAACCCAGTTGCACGCGGTGATGAACAAGCCCGGCAATTACGAAGGCTTCTCGGCCAACTACAGCGGCGCCGGTTTCTCGCACATGCGCTTCCGCTTCCACGGCCTCGACCAGGCCGGCTTCGATGCCTGGGTCGCGAAGAATCGCGCCAGCGGCGCGACCCTGCAGCGCGCCGGCTACCTGGAACTGGAAAAGCCCAGCGAGAAGGAACCGGTGCGCCGCTACGGCGCGGTCGCCCCGGGCCTGTACCGGGCGATCCTCAACCGCTGCGTCGACAGCGGCAAGATGTGCATGGACGAGATGATGGCCATCGACGCCGGCGGCGGCTTGGGCCTCAACACCAATGCGCTCGCGCCGCGCCGCAAAGGCGACCTGCGCGGCGGCCCGGTGGTGACTTCGGCGATGTGCCTGACCGAACCCTCGGCCGGCTCGACCCTGGGCGTGGCCACGCTCGCCCCCTGACCCGTTTCGTAAACGCATTCACCGGGCGCGCCGAACGCGCGCCGAGTCCGCCCGCGGACTTCTGGAGTCGAGATGTCTGACCAATCCAACCTCGCCACGCTGATCTTCGGCCGGCTCACCTGGGACTCGATCCCGCTGCACGAACCGATCCTGATCGCGACCTTCGCCATGGTCGTGCTGGGCGGCCTCGCCGTGGTCGCCGCGATCACCCGCTACAAGCTCTGGGGCTATCTCTGGAACGAGTGGTTCACCAGCATCGATCACAAGAAGATCGGCATCATGTACATCGTGCTGGGCCTGGTCATGCTGATGCGCGGCTTCGCCGACGCGATCATGATGCGCCTGCAGCAAGCGATGGCGTTCGGCGACAACGTCGGCTACCTGCCGCCCGAGCACTACGACCAGATCTTCACCGCCCACGGCGTGATCATGATCTTCTTCGTGGCGATGCCGCTGGTCACCGGCTTCATGAATTACGTGGTGCCGCTGCAGATCGGCGCGCGCGACGTCGCGTTTCCGTTTCTCAACAACTTCAGCTTCTGGATGACCGCCTGCGGCGCGGGTCTGGTGATGGCCTCGCTGTTCGTCGGCGAGTTCGCCAAGACCGGCTGGCTGGCGTATCCGCCGCTGTCGGGCATCGCCTACAGCCCCGGAGTCGGCGTCGATTACTACATCTGGGCGCTGCAGATCGCCGGCGTCGGCACCTTGTTGTCGGGCATCAACCTGATCGCGACCATCGTCAAGATGCGCGCGCCGGGCATGAGCCTGATGAAGATGCCGGTGTTCACCTGGACGTCGCTGTGCACCAACGTGCTGATCGTCGCCGCCTTCCCGGTGCTGACCGCGGTGCTGTTGCTGCTCTCGCTCGACCGTTACGCCGGCACCAACTTCTTCACGAACGATCTGGGCGGCAACCCCATGATGTACGTGAACCTGATCTGGATCTGGGGCCACCCGGAGGTCTACATCCTGATCCTGCCGTGCTTCGGCATCTTCTCCGAGATCGTCTCGACCTACAGCGGCAAACGCCTGTTCGGCTACGCCTCGATGGTCTACGCGACGGTGGTCATCACCATCCTGTCCTACCTGGTGTGGCTGCACCACTTCTTCACCATGGGCTCGGGCGCCAGCGTCAATTCGTTCTTCGGCATCACCACGATGATCATCTCGATCCCGACGGGGGCGAAGATCTTCAACTGGCTGTTCACCATGTACCGCGGACGCATCCGCTTCGAAGTACCGATGCTGTGGACGGTCGGCTTCATGGTCACCTTCACCATCGGCGGCATGACCGGCGTGCTGCTGGCAGTGCCGCCGGCCGACTTCGTCCTGCACAACAGCCTGTTCCTGATCGCCCACTTCCACAACGTGATCATCGGCGGCGTGCTGTTCGGCCTGTTCGCCGGCATCAACTTCTGGTGGCCCAAGGCCTTCGGCTTCAAGCTCGACCCGTTCTGGGGCAAGTGCTCGTTCTGGTTCTGGATCACCGGCTTCTTCTTCGCGTTCATGCCGCTGTACGTGCTCGGCCTGATGGGCGTGACCCGCCGCATGAACCACTTCGAGGACCCGTCGCTGCAGATCTGGTTCGTCATCGCCGCGTTCGGTGCGGTGCTGATCGCCATCGGCATCGCCTGCATGCTGATCCAGTTCGTGGTCAGCATCCGCCGCCGCGAATCGCTGCGCGACCACACCGGCGACCCCTGGCAGGGCCGCACTCTGGAGTGGTCGACCTCCTCGCCGCCGCCGGACTACAACTTCGCCTTCACCCCGGTGGTGCACGACAACGACGCCTGGCACGACATGAAGCAGCGCGGCTTCCAGCGCCCGACCGGCGGTTTCAAGCCGATCCACATGCCGAAGAACACCGCCGCCGGCCTGGTCATCGCGCTGCTCAGCACCGTCTGCGCCTTCGCCCTGATCTGGCAGATGTGGCTGGTCGCCGGCGTCTTCTTCGCCGCCATGCTGATCGCCGCGATCGTCCACACCTTCAACTACAAGCGCGACTACTACATCCCGGCCGAGCGAGTGGCCGCGACCGAGTCCAAGCGCACGCAACAACTGGCCGCCGCCCATGTCTGACGCTCACGCCATCGCCACCCACTCGCCCGAGGGTCGGCCGGTCTTCCTCGACCTGCAGGGCAAGCACCATTCGCAGAACGGCACCCTGCTCGGGTTCTGGCTCTACCTGATGAGCGACTGCCTGGTGTTCGCCTGCCTGTTCGCCGTCTATGGCGTGCTCGGACGCAGCTACGCCGCCGGCCCGTCCGGTGCGGATCTGTTCGACCTGCAACTGGTCGCGATCAACACCTCGATGCTGTTGCTGTCGTCGATCACCTATGGCTTCGCGATGATCGCGATGCAGAAGCGCAAGATCGCCGCGGTGCAGGGCTGGCTGGCGATCACCGGCTTGTTCGGCCTGGCGTTCATCGGCCTGGAACTGTACGAATTCGCGCATCTGATCCATGAAGGCGCCGGCCCCCAACGCAGCGCGTTCCTGTCCTCGTTCTTCGCTCTGGTCGGCACCCACGGCCTGCACGTGACCTTCGGCATCGTCTGGCTGGTCACCCTGATGGTGCAGGTCGGCAAGCACGGCCTGACCGTAGAGAACCGCCGCCGCCTGCTGTGCCTGTCGATGTTCTGGCATTTCCTCGACGTCGTCTGGATCGGCGTCTTCACCTTCGTTTACCTGATGGGAGTGCTGCCGTGACCGAGCCCACCACTCACGCTGCGCACGATCATGGCCACGGCCATGAGGGCCACGACGATGGCGCCCACGGCAGCGTCGGCAGCTACACCATCGGCTTCCTGCTGTCGGTGGTGCTGACCGCGATTCCGTTCTGGCTGATCATGACCAAGGCGATCCCGAACTCCGGCACCGCCGCGTTCGTGGTGCTGGCCTTCGCCGTGGTCCAGATCGTCGTGCACATGGTGTATTTCCTGCACATGAACACGAAGTCGGAGGGCGGCTGGAACATGCTCGCGCTGATCTTCACCCTGGTGCTGGTGGTGATCCTGCTGGCCGGTTCCTTGTGGGTCATGCACCACCTCAACGTCAACATGATGCCGATGGCTCCGCACGATATGCGCAACATGCCTTGATTCGGGGTTCGGGGTTCGGGGTTCGGGGTTCGGGACTCGGGACTCGGGACTCGGGACTCGGGAACAGCGTAAACATCACCCGTCTTCCCGCGAAGGCGGGCTCCGCTTTATTTCGGCCAAACCGAACACCCGGGGCTTCACCGCGACATGACCCTGAAGTCTCTGGATCCCCGCTTTCGCGGAGACGACGGGTGAGAAGTCGTACGATTCATCAAGAGGTCCGGACCATGACCGCGAACACTGCCAAGCGCCCGCGCAGCCGCTTCGCCCTGGCGGTCCTGGCGTCGGTCTTTCTCGCCGCCTTCCTCGGCCTGATCGCCCTCGGCGGCTGGCAGGTCCAGCGCCGCGCCTGGAAGCTCGACCTGATCGAGCGGGTCGAAGCGCGCGTGCATGCGCCGCCCGGCGCCGCGCCCGGGCCGGCCGACTGGGCCCAGGTCAGCGCCGCCCGCGACGAGTACCGCCACGTGCGCCTCGACGGCCGTTACCTGGGCGGAAAAGACAGCCTGGTCCAGGCCGTGACCGCGATCGGCCCCGGCTTCTGGTTGCTGACTCCGTTCCAGACCACCTACGGCGATATCGTCCTGGTCAATCGCGGCTTCGTGCCGGGCAAGCGCGAAGCCGCCGCCGCTACCGCCTCGCTGTCCGATACCCACGTCGCCGGCCTGCTGCGCCTCAGCGAGCCCGGCGGCGGTTTCCTGCGCAAGAACGCGCCGCAGCAGGATCGCTGGTACTCACGCGACATCAAAGCCATCGCCGCCGCCCGTGGCCTGCAGCGAGTGGCGCCGTACTTCGTCGACGCCGACCGGCGCGGCGAGGGCCCGGTCGCAGCCAACGCCGAGCCGGCCTGGCCGGTCGGCGGACTGACGGTGATAAAGTTTCCCAACAGCCATCTGGTCTATGCGCTGACCTGGTTCGGGCTGGCCCTGATGGTCGCCGCCGCCGTATGGCGGGTGGCGCTGGAAGAACGTCGGCGCCGTCGCGCCGCCGCGTCGCTCGACGAACCCCGCTGAGGAGCGCCGATGCAGGACCTGCCGCTACCCCGCACGCTCGACGCCGAAGCGCCCGCCTCGACGGCCTCGCGCGACAGCGCCGGGGTCAAGAACATGCACCAGCTGATCCAGTTGCGCTGGATCGCGGTGATCGGCCAGGTCGCGACCATCGTCTTCGTCCATTTCGCCTTCGGCATCGCCCTGCCGCTGGCGCCGATGGCGATCGTGCTGGCCTGCCTGGCCGCGTTCAACCTGGTCAGCCTGCTGCGTTGGCGGCACCGCGAGAAAGTCACCAACGGCGCGCTGTTCCTGGCCTTGCTGGTCGATGTGGTCACCCTGACCGCACAGCTGTATCTGAGCGGCGGCGCGGCCAATCCCTTCGTGTTCCTGTATCTGTTGCAGGTCGCGCTGGCGGCGGTGCTGCTGCGCTCGTGGGCGAGCTGGGCGGTGGTGTTCGCGACCAGTGCCTGCTTCATCGCCCTGACCATGTTCGCCGGGCCGGTGGTGATTCCGGCCGACCCCACCCGCGGCCTCGCCGACCCCTACGTCCAGGGCATGCTGCTCTGCTTCGTCCTCAACGCCACCTTGCTGGTGGTGTTCATCACCCGCATCGGCCGCATCCTGCGCGCCCGCGATGCGCGCCTGGCCGACCTGCGCCAACGCGCAGCCGAGGAAGAACACATCGTGCGCATGGGCCTGCTGGCCTCGGGCGCCGCCCACGAACTCGGCACGCCGCTGGCGACGCTGTCGGTGATTCTCGGCGACTGGCGGCGCATGGCGCCGTTCACCGAACAACCCGAGCTGCTGCAGGAGCTCGACGAGATGCAGACCCAGTTGCATCGCTGCAAGACCATCGTCACCGGCATCCTGCTTTCGGCCGGCGAAACCCGCGGCGAAGCCCCGGCGGAAACCACGGTCGGCGCCTTCCTCGACGAGCTGGTCGACGAGTGGCGAACGACCCGCCCGGTGCGCGGATTCGATTACGCCAACGGTTTCGGCGAAGATCTGCCGATCGTCTCCGACTCGGGCCTCAAGCAGATGATCTGCAACGTGCTCGACAACGCCCTGGAAGCCTCGCCCGACTGGATCGGCCTGGAAGCCTCGCGCGACGACGACCGCCTGGTGCTGAAGGTCAGCGACATCGGCCCCGGCTTCGCCCCGGCCATGCTCTCGCACTTCGGCAAGCCCTATCAGTCGAGCAAGGGCCGCCCCGGCGGCGGCCTGGGCCTGTTCCTGGCGCTCAACGTCGCCCGCACCCTCGGCGGCAGCATCACCGCGCACAACCGCAGCCCGCGCGGCGCGATCGTCGCGATGACCCTGCCGCTGTCGGCGCTGACCCTGGTAGAGGCCGCCGATGAGCCCTGATCCGACAACCCCCGATCCCGTTCCACCCCAGGACGCGCCGCGCGAACTGCTGATCGTCGAGGACGACGCGGCCTTCGCCCGCACCCTGACCCGCTCGTTCGAGCGCCGCGGCTATCTCGTGCGCAATGCCAGCGACCTGGGCGACGTCGATGCGCTGCTGCGCGAACACTCGCCCGGTTTTGCGGTGGTCGACCTCAAACTGGCCGGCGGCGATTCCGGCCTGGCCTGCGTGCAGGCCCTGCACGCCCACGACCCCGACATGCTGATCGTGGTCCTGACCGGCTACGCCAGCATCGCCACCGCGGTCGAAGCGATCAAACTCGGCGCCTGCCACTACCTGGCCAAGCCCTCCAACACCGACGACATCGAAGCCGCCTTCGGCCGCGCCGGCGGCGACGCCACGGTCGAGCTGACCGAACGCCAGACCTCGATCAAGACCCTGGAGTGGGAACGCATCCACGAGATGCTCGCCGAAACCGACTTCAACATCTCCGAGACCGCCAGGCGGCTCGGGATGCATCGAAGGACCTTGGCCCGGAAGCTGGGCAAGCATCGGGTGAAGTGAGGCTCGCTTTCGGGTCGCGACCCAAAGCGAGCGCCCGGTCTCATCGGCAAGCCATACGCCGCGTACCCGCCCAGCCCGGCGCATACGCCCGCGAGACACCCGACCGCCGGTCGGATTCCCTGCAATGTTGCACAAACGAACACCCCGGCGGTGACCGGCGCGGGGATGGCGCCGCGTTGATCGTCCTGCAACACCTCGAAAACCTCCGACCGGGCTTGGCGCCGCGATGGCGCCGCGCCGTGGTCGGCTGCGCAGGTCGGACGGACTTTCCCTGTCATGGAGGCGTGCGATGGAAGTCCCCCGTTGGGCCGTGGTTCCGCTCGGAAGCGCGCCTGCGGAATTGCGCGAGGTGCTCGCCGCCTTGTCGTGTTGCAGTTCGATCGAGCTGTCGCCGTCCGGTTATCTGCAGGCGGCGATCCAGGGCGCGGACGGCATCGTCCTGGTCCCGGGCCTGGATGGCCTGGCGACGATGGCCGAGTCGATCGCGGCGATCCGGCACGAGCGCCCGCAGTTGGCGATCGTGGTGGCGACCCGGGATGCCGGCGATAGCGAGCTCGATGCCTTGGTCCTGGCCGGCGCCTCGGACTTCGTGTCCCTGCCCTCGAGCGTGTCGGAATGGCGGATACGGCTGCATCGTGCGCTGCATGCCGCGGCAGCGCCGTGCCGCAGCGAGCCGGTGCAGGAAGAAGAACCGCATATCCGCGGCTTCGTCCACGGCAGCAAGGCCTGCGCGGCGATCGCCGCGCGTCTGCCGACCCTGGCGCGCTGCGACGCCAGCGTGCTGATCACCGGCGAGACCGGCACCGGCAAGGAGGTCTGCGCGCAGGCCATCCACTACCTGTCGATGCGCGCCGACCGGCCCTGGGTCGCGGTCAACTGCGGCGCGATACCGGTCGAGCTGGTCGAGAACGAATTGTTCGGCCACGTCAAAGGCGCCTACACCCATGCCCACAGCGCCTGCCCCGGCTTGGTGCGCGAAGCCGAGGGCGGCACCCTGTTCCTCGACGACGTCGACTGCCTGCCGCTGTCGGCGCAGGCCAAGCTGCTGCGCTTCCTGCAGGAACGCGAGTACCGCCCGGTCGGCTCCAACACCGTTCATCACGCCGACCTGCGGGTGATCGCCGCCAGCAACTGCAATCTGTGCACGCTCTCGCAGAGCGGCGGCTTCCGCCAGGACCTGTATTACCGCCTCAACGTCCTCAACATCACCTTGCCGCCATTGCGGCAACGGCCGGAGGACGTGCCGATCCTCGCCCGGCACTTCGCCGCCCACTTCGCCCGCGAGTTCGGGCGCGCGCCGGCCAGCTTCGCCTACGGCGCGCTCGAGCGGTTGTTGCGCCACGACTGGCCCGGCAACGTGCGCGAGCTCAAGCACGTGATCGAGCGCGCGGTGCTGCTGTCGAGCGGCAAGGTATTGGTCGCGGAAGATATCGAGATCGAACCGGCCTCGCCCGACCTGTCCCTGCCGCCGTCGTTCGACCTGGCCGCCGACTCGTTCCGGGCGGCGAAGCAACGGGTGGTCGAGGACTTCGAGCGCGGCTATGTCGAGCACTTGCTGGCCGCGCACGCCGGTAACGTCACCCACGCCGCGATGGCGGCGAAGAAAGACCGCCGCGCCTTCTTCGAGCTGATGCGCAAGCACCGCATCGAACCCAAGCGTTTCCGCGCGTTCGAGCCGCAGACGACCTGACCGACAGCCTCCATGCCCGATGGAACGGCTCAGGCCGCACCATGGCTGCCGCGTGGCCGATCCCCAGCGAGCGGTTCGCCGAGGCCGGCACGCGAGCACGATGCAGCGCTCCTGCCCGCTCTCGCCACAGGACAAAGCCACGCACTACGCGGACAAAAACATCCTGGCCGCGCAGGCTTGAAAACACGGCGTTTGCGGCCGGCAGTGTGACCGCCGTCGGAGTCTTGCCCGGATCAAAACATCCGCCCTCGTTCTTCACGCTGCATCGGCGAAGCCCGTCGCGCAAGCGTTTGCCTCATCGACCGCGGTTGGCATCGCTCTTGCATTGATCTGATGCGCAGAGGGTCGATCGCGATGGACGAAAGCTCCGCGGTATCGGCATGTGTGAAGGCATTGGCCAGCTATATGCGAGCCAATCCGCACGCGTGCGATACCGCAGAAGGCATCCATCGCTGGTGGTTCGGAACCGAGCACGAGGTCGCCATGGACGAATTGCAGGAGGCGCTGGACTGGATGAAACGCTGCGGCGTGATCGAGGAGACCGTGGCGGCCGACGGCCGCAGGCGCTACCGGCGGCTCGCCGGCGACGCGCTGCTCGGCGCCTTGCTGACGCAGCCGCGCGGAGACTGAGCCCGTGGCGAACCACCGCGCCATCGCCGCCACCAGCACCGCATTGGCCGGCCTGCTGCGCGACCGCTACCCGCGCGACGAATTCGGCGCCGGCCTCGACATCAGCCTGTACCAGGCGCGCGACTTCGAGTCGCCGATGCAGGACGGCTTCTCGATTTACCTGTTCCGGGTCGCGGTCAACGGCGCCATGCGCAACCTCACCCTGCGCCGTTCGCCCGACGGCCGCCGCTATCGGCCGTCGCTGCCGCTCGACTTGCACTACATGATCACGCCGTGGGCGCAGGACACCGAACGCCAGCAGCGCATGCTCGGCTGGGTGATGCGGCTGATGGAAGACACCAGCGTGCTCAGCGCGGGGCATCTCAACCACTACATGCCCGAGACCGACACCTTCGGCGCGCAGGAAGGCATCGAGGTGGTCTGCGACCCGCTATCGCTGAACGATTACCTGACCCTGTGGGACCGTCTGCGCCGCTTGCCGTCCTCGGCGACCTATGCCCTGCGCATGGTGCTGATCGACTCCGACGTCCACGTCGACGACGGCACCGCGGTGCAGAGCCGTCGCTTCGACCTGCGCGAGGCGACCACGTGAGCGCGGTCCTGTTCGAATTCGAAGTGCTGCAGCGCAACGCCGCGCTCGGCCTGCGCTTCTGGGACATGGCGACCGCGAGCTCGGTCATCGACGGCCTGGTCGTCGAGGTCTACCCGCGCAACGCCCCGAACGCGCGCAAGCGCGCCTTGCCCAACCCCAGCGGCATCTATGTCGCGCATCGGGTCAGCGGACTGATCGATTTCGAGTTCGACGACCGCGAACCGGTCGACCAACCCTGGATCGAGGCGCTGAGCGCGTCGCCGCCGGCTTCGGGCTACCGCATCGAAGTCAGCGACCCGTTCGGCCGCTTCCTGCCGCTGGCTTTCGATGCCGAGCTGCCGGCACGCGGATTGTTCAGCTGGCTGGCGCCGTGGA
Organism: Lysobacter sp. CA196; assembly: GCF_052078695.1. NCBI lineage: Bacteria > Pseudomonadati > Pseudomonadota > Gammaproteobacteria > Lysobacterales > Lysobacteraceae > Lysobacter > Lysobacter sp. CA196. The sequence continues at coordinate 25,152 of NZ_JBQJIN010000027.1, forward strand.
TCTCGCCGCCGCAACCGCTCGCGCTGCCCGGCACCGCCTCGTCGCCGCCGCAGTTGTTGATCGAACGCATTCCGCTGTTCTCGGCGCCGAGCCGACCGCTGCCGCAACCGCTTGCAGTGACCTATGCGCAACTGCGCGAGGCCGGCAGCTTGCGCGTGCCGGCCTGGAGCCTGCTCGCGGTCGACATCGACGGCGCGCCGCGCGGCATCGGCATGGCCGACCGCGACGGCCGGGTCGCGGTGATCTATCCCTATCCCGAGCCGCCGCGCACGCCGCTGTCGTCGCCGCCGGAAGCGCGCAGCGATTTCCGCTGGACGGTCGAGCTCAGCGCGTTCTGGTCGCCGGACTCGCCGCCGACCGAGCCGGCCGCCATACCCGACCTCGCACAGGTGCTGGCGCAACTGGCCACGCCGTGCACGGTGATCGATTCGCTGTCGTCGCCGGCTCCGCCCCGGCGCCTGGAGTACCGCCGGCCGATGACGGCCAGAACCGAAGGACAGCCGGCGGCGGACGCTTCCTGGCTGTTGGTATCCACCGCATGACCGCGCCGCGCCACTACGCCGATACGCGCGCCAAGACATGCGCCGTCTTAGGCAAGGAGAACTGCTATGTCTGAGTACCTGGCTCCCGGTGTCTTCGTCGAGGAAGTCTCCTTCCGCGCGAAATCGATCGAGGGCGTGAGCACCACCACCACCGGCTTCGTCGGTCCCGCCCGCTACGGCCCGCTCAACATCGAGCCGGAAATCGTCACCAGCCTGGTCGAGTTCGAGCGCACCTACGGCGGCCGCGACAAGCTGGTGTTCCAGGACGCCGGCGAGGTCGACAACTACCTCTGGCACGGCGTGCGCGCGTTCTTCGAGGAAGGCGGCAAGCGGCTCTACGTCAGCCGGGTGTTCACCCCGATCGACGCCAGCGACGAGCGCCCCGGTTGCGCCCGCGGCGGCCTGCCCGGCAGCCCCTCGTCGATGATGGTGTACGCGCGCTTCCCCGGGCGCGCCGGCGATGCGCGGATCGGCTTCACCTTCAACGTCGGCCAGAGCCTGCTCTCCGACATCGACGGCGTGACCTTCGCCAACTCGCTGCAATCGCGCGACGTGGTCTGGATCCGTCCGCGCGCCGGCGCACCCTCGCCGGCGGTCGAAGACGGCTACTACCTGGCCTTGTGGGACGCGGCCAACGAAAGCTGGGCCTTCGTGTCCAGCGGCGACGACATCGGCACCGCCGAGGCGAGCCTGACCGACCTCAGCGCCGCCAGCTACGAGCTGCGGGTGATCAACGTGACCGTGGTCGTGCAGCCGCTCGGCGGCGGCGACGCCTTCGTCGCGCCCGACCTGCCGCTGGACCCGCTGCACCAGCGCGCCGGCTCGCCGGATTCGCTGTTCGCCTATTTCGCCGAATTCCCGGCCAGCCTGAGCCGCGCCCGCACCCTGCCGATCGTGATCCGCAGCGAGGACGTCGCCGCCATCGGCACCGGCACCGAACTACTCGCGGCCTTCATCGATGCCGATCCGAACGGGTCGCTGTCGCCGCCGGCCGGTTTGCGCGCGGCCCTGCAGAACTCGCAGAGCACCCCGGCCGAACGCAGCCTGGCGATCCTGATCGACGACGGCGACGACGGCCAACGCCCGTTCGCGTCGGCCTACGAGGGCGAGGTCGACAGCGCCGACCGCAAGACCGGCCTGCGCCAGTTCGAAGACCTGGAAGACATCTCGATCGTCGCCGCGCCGGGCTCGACCTTCGGCTACGGCGCCGGCTATGCGACGCATGCGCCGTCGATCGTGCGCGCCCTGATCCGCCACGCCGAACGCATGAAGTACTGCATCGCCGTGCTCGACAGCGGCGACAACCAGGCGATCAGCGAAGTGCGGGCCATGCGCGCCCAGCTCGACTCCAAGCACGCCGCGCTGTACTACCCCTGGGTGCGCGTGCTCGATCCGCTGACCCAGCGCGAGACCCACATGCCGCCGTCGGGCTTCGTCGCCGGCATCTACGCCCGCAACGACGTCAACCGCGCGGTCTACAAGGCGCCGGCCAACGAGGTCGTCAACCTGGCCCTGGGCTTCGAGCGTTTCCTCAACAAGGCCCAGCAGGAAGTGCTGAACCCGGAAGGGATCAACTGCTTCCGTTACTTCGAAGGCCGCGGCATGCGCCTGTGGGGCGCGCGCACGATCAGTTCCGACCCGGAATGGAAGTACGTCAACCTGCGGCGCTATTTCGCCTATTTGGAGCGCTCGATCGACAAGGGCACCCAATGGGCGGTGTTCGAGCCGAACGGCGAACAACTGTGGGCCAACGTGCGGCGCACGATCGAGGACTTCCTCCTCAACGAATGGCAGAGCGGCGCCCTGCTCGGCGACAAGCCGGAGAAGTCGTATTTCGTCAAATGCGACCGCTCGACCATGTCGCAGAACGATCTCGACAACGGCCGCCTGATCTGCCTCATCGGCGTGGCGCCGCTGCGGCCCGCCGAATTCGTCATCTTCCGCATCGGCCAGTGGACGGCCGACCGCAAAGTCTGATCGGAGAGCAACGTCATGGCCACCCTTCGCGACCGCCCGTACGTGCAATTCAATTTCCTCGTCGACCTGGGCGACGGGGTCACCGACGGGCCGCAGGCCGGTTTCCAGGAACTCAGCGGCATCGGCATGGAAGTGACCGTGTCCGAGTACCGCACCGGCAACGCCAAAGAAAACAGCGTGATGAAAATCACCGGCATGAACAAATCCACCGACGTGACGATGAAACGCGGAGTGATCGGTTCGCTGAATCTCTATCAGTGGCTCGACCAGATCCGCAACGGCGACCAGAAGGCCATGCGCACGGTGACGATCCATCTGCAGAACGAGGACCACACCCAGATCGTGCAGACCTGGAAGTTGTTGCGCGCGCGGATCATCAAACACACCAGCGGCCCGTTCAACGCCAAGGGCACCGACGTGGCCCTGGAAGAGCTGACTCTGTCCTACGAACGGCTCGAGATGGAGTGAGGATCGTGGCGAACGCGCGCCGGCTGCCCGGCATCCAGGTCGACGTGGCTCCGCCGCTCGCGGCGGAGGCGTTGCCGCGCCTGGATGTCGCGGTGTTCGTCGGCTTCGCCTCGACCGGCCCGCTGCACCTGCCGGTCGCGGTCGAAAGCGCGGCGCAGTACGCCACCGTGTTCGGCGCCGACGCTCCGCTGGCCTGGGACGAACGCCGCGGCGAACGCGTACACGCGCATCTGGGTCCGTCGGTGCGCGCTTTCTTCGCCAACGGCGGTCGCCGCTGTTGGGTGCTGCGGGTGGCGCGCAGCGCCGAGATGGAACGCATTCGCGCCGAGGTCGACGCAGACGCCGATCCTTCGCTCGCGGTCGCCGTCGGTAACCGATTCGCTCTGCCCGGAATACTGTCCCTGGCCGCGGCCGGCGGCGAGGCCGAACCGGCGATCGTCGCCGCGCGTTGCGAAGGTTCCTGGTCGGACCCCTTGCGGGTGAATCTTTCGGTGCAATCGCGCGGTTTCGCGCTCGACGCCTGGTCGGGGGTCGACTCGCCGGCCTCGGGCCGATACGAATTCCTGACCCGGCAACCGCTGCGCGGCGGCGACTTGCTGCAGTTCGGCCGAGCCGTCGACGATTGCGCCTATGCCCAGGTCGAAACGGTCGCCGCGGGCGCGACCCCGGCGGCACCGTACCGCGTCGCGGTGCGCATGCTCGCCGCGTTCGAGCGCATCGTCGCCGATGCATCGCCGTCCGGCGATATCCCTGGACTCGCCCGCCTAGCCGGTCTCGAACTGCCGCTGGCGGCGACCCTGTTGGCGCCGGCGTCTTTCGACAACGACCCGGATTCCGCCGCCGAACCCCCGCCGCTGAGCCTGCGCTTCGACGAAGCAATGCCCGAATCCGCCTTCGAGATCGGCGCCTGGGTGCGTTTCGACGGCGCCGGCGTGGTCCACTGGTTACGCATCGACGAAGCCGACCGCGCGCCCGACCTGTCGGCGAGTCCGGCGCTGGCGACGACCTTGCAAGTGCTCGCGAGCGTGCATGGGCCGGCCTGGCGCAGCGTCGACCTCGCCACAGCGCCGCTCGGCACGGTGACCTCAGCGCAGGCGCTGGAGATCGAACTGCGCGCGACCTCCGAACAAGGGCCGCAAGCGCGGCTGCGCCAGTTGGCGTTGACACCGACACGCTCGGGAAACTTCTGGGAACAACAACGCGACAGCGATTTCTATCGCGTGCACGACGATCTCGCCGCCGCGCCCCCGGCGCAGCTGCAACGTTTTCCGCTGGCGCCCGACGAGGCGCCGCGGCCCCTGGCCTGGCTGCCGCTCGGTGCGAGCGGTTTGTTCGGTGCGTCGGTCGGCCCGCTGCACCGCGACCAGACCGCGCTCGAGCGCGATGGCCTGGCCTCGTTCGACGCCGGATTGTTTCTCGACCCGGAACTTGCCGACGACGGAGTCGACGCCTTGCTGGCCCATGCCGACGACATCCGCCTGATCCGCGAGCAGACGCGCCCGCTGTACGGGCTGCATGCGGTATTCGGCATCGGCGCCGGCGGCCTGTTCAACGAAGCCAGCCTGATCGCCATGCCCGATGCGATCCATAGCGGCTGGCAGCGGCGCGGCGAAGACAATCCCGAGCCTGCGCAACCACCGCCCGCGGCGACGCCGGCGCATTGGCGCGCGCACCGCGGCGCCTGCCTGGCGACGGTGGCGACCGACTCGATGCTGGCGACGCCCGACTTCGGCGGTTTCCTCGATTGCAGCACGCGCTTGCTCGAAGCGCCGATGCTCGACGGCCCGGATGCGCCAGTGCCGCCCGGCACCTATCGCCTGAGCTGGACCGAGAGCGAAGCCGGTGCGGTCTACGCCCTGTTCGAGGCCGGCAGTGCCGACTTCAGCGACGAACGCGAGATCTACCGCGGCGCCGACGGCGAATACGTGGCGATGAGTCAACGCGAAGGCCTGTATCACTATCGCGTGTTCGCCTGGGTCGGCGACGAGAGCAGCCAGGGCTCCAACCCGGTCACCGTGCGCGTGCGCGCCGACGACTGGGAACAGGTCGCGCCCGAGTCGGCCGGCGACCTGCACGAGGCCGACTGGCTCGACGTGCACCGGGCGACTTTGCGCCTGGCCGCGGCCTGCGGCGATCTGTTCGCGGTGTTGTCGATGCCGCGCCATTTCCGCACCGCGCAGGCCCTGCGTTATACCCAGCGCCTGCGCGCTGTGCGCACGCCGACCGACCAGGCCGGGCCGAGCGACCCGCAGGCCTTCGGCTTCGACGAAGCCCGCGCGCTCAGTTATGGCGCGCTGTATTTCCCCTGGTTGCAGTCGGATGCGCGCGCGAGCGCCGCCGACAGCGCCGGCCAGCGCCCGTTGCAGGTGGTGCCGCCGGACGGCGTCGCGGTCGGCGTGCTGTCGAAGCGTGCCTCGCTGCGCGGCGCCTGGATCGCCGCCGCCAACGAGCCGATGAAGGACGTGGTCGCACTGACGCCCGCTATCGCCGACGGCGACCGCCAGGCGCTGCAGGACGCGCAGATCAATCTGCTGCGCAACGACCCGCGCGGCTTCTTCGCCCTGTCGGCCGACACCTTGGCGCTGGACGAAGCGCTGCGGCCGATCAACGTGCGCCGCTTGTTGATCCTGCTGCGGCGCATGGCCCTGCGCCACGGCACCCGCTACGTGTTCGAGCCCAACGGCCCGGTGCTGTGGCGTTCGGTGCAGCGCGGCTTCGACCTGCTGCTGACCGACCTGTTCCAACGCGGCGCCTTCGCCGGCGCCACCGCCGCGCAATCGTTTCGGGTGGTCACCGACGAGGGCGTCAATACGCCGCAGTCGGTCGATGCCGGGCGCTTCGTGGTCGAACTGCGGGTGGCGCCATCGCTGCCGATGCGCTTCATCGCCGTGCGCCTGGCCCAGAACGGCGAGCGCCTGGCCGTGATCGAGGAGCTCTGAGCATGGCCGCCCAGCCCTACCCGTTCACCAATTTCAATTTCGCCGTCGAAATCAACCGCGGCGACGACGCCAAGCCGCTGGTCAACGCCGCGTTCGCCGAATGCGACGGCCTGGAAGCGAACATGGAGGTCAAGACCATCCGCGAAGGCGGCGCCAACGACAGGCAGATCCGTCTCAACGGCATGGTCAGTTACGGCCAGCTCACCCTCAAGCGCGGCATGACCGACAACTTCGACCTGTGGCGCTGGTTCAAGGACAGCGTCGCCAACCCGCGTTTGCGCGCCAATGCCGAGGTGGTGCTGTTCGCCGCCGACGGCAGCACCGTGCGCGCGCGCTTCCAGCTCTCGCGCTGCGTGCCGGTCAAGCTCAAGGCGCCGGCGCTGAACGCGCGCGACGGCCAGGTCGCGATCGAGGAATTGCAGGTGGCCTACGAGACCCTGGCCCTGAAGGAGCTCGACGCATGAAGCGCGCGGAGGCCATGTCATGAGTCTGGAAAAAGCCCAGCTGATCGAACTCGACCAGAGCTTCGCCAACGAGAAGTCCGGCGGGCGCAAGGTCGCGGTGCAGTTCAATCCGGAAACGCTGAAGGTCACCTTCGCCAACCAGATCGTGCAGCCGCAGGGCGGCGACCAGGCCGCCGGCAACGCCGGCCGCCAGTTCGTCGGCGCCGGCACCACCAAGCTGGCCTTGCAGCTGTGGTTCGACGTCACCGCGATGGAGAAGGACGCAGTCGACGACGTCCGCCGGCTGACCCAGGACGTGGTCTATTTCATGACCCCGCAGAAGTCGGAAGAAGACCCGAAGAAACTCTCGCCGCCGGGGCTGCGCTTCCACTGGGGCACGTTCCTGTTCGACGGCATGGTCGAGGGCATGGAAGAAACCCTGGAGTTCTTCTCGCCCGACGGCAAGCCGCTGCGCTCCAGCATCACCATGACCTTGTCGCAGCAGAAGATCCTCGAAGCCAAGTTCGAGGGCGAAGGCAAGGTGCCGAACCAACCCGGCCAGGCGCCGCTGAAGAGCGCCAACGAAGGCGACTCGCTGCAATCGATGGCCGGCAAGAGCGGCAAGCCCGACTGGCAGGGCATCGCCTCGGCCAACGGCATCGAAGACCCGCTGCGCATGGCCCCGGGCCAGTTGGTCGATCTCAATCTGTCCGCCGGCGCCTCGATCGGCGGCGGTGCCGGCATCGGTGTAGGCATAGGCGTCGATGCCGGCATCGGCGGCAGCGCCTCGGTGGGGGGTGGTATCGGCGCTGGACTCAGCGGCGGGTTAAGCGGTGGCATCGGCATCGACGCCGGTGCCAGCGCGAGTGTCGGCCTCAACGCATCCCTCGGCGGCAGCGCCGGCGGCTCGATCTCGTTCGGATAAGGAACACCGTCATGGCCGTAGTCATCAACGAATTCGAAGTCTTGCCCGAGCCACGGCCGGCGGCGAAGTCGGACGCGAACGCCGGCGCCAAGTCCGAGGGCGAGGCGCCGGAGAAACTCGAACCGCGCGACGTGCAGACGGCGTTGCGCCAGATCGACCAGCAATCCCTGCGCGTCTGGGCGCATTGACGGAGCCATAGCCAGCCCATGGGCGATACCGCGACATTGCCGATCAAAGCTTCGCGTCCGTCGGTGGAAATCGACGGCAAGCGCGAGGCCACGCTGACCAGCTCGCTGATGTCGCTCGACATCGTCGAGTCCGAGGCCGGCCTGGCCCGCTGCGAGCTGGTGTTCGGCAACTGGGGCGGCCCGGACAAGGGCGGCTTCCAGCATTTCGGCCGCGATCTGCTCGAGTTCGGCAAGCCGCTGACCATCAAGCTCGGCGAGGGCAAGTTGTTCGAGGGCCGGATCAGCGCGCTGTCGGCGAAATTTCCCGACGGCGGCACGCCGCAGATCGGCGTCTGCGCCGAGGACCGCCTGCAAGACCTGCGCATGACCCGGCGCACCCGCGCCTTCGCCGACGCCAGCCTCGCCGACATCCTGCGCAGCATCGCCGGCGACCATGGCCTGCAGGCGCAGGTCGACGTGCAAGGCGAAACCTACAAACTGTTGGCCCAGGTCAACCAGAGCGACCTGGCTTTCCTGCGCGACCTGGCCCGGCGCGAAGACGCGCAGATCTGGGTCGAGGGCACCCAACTCAAGGCGGCGCAACGCGCGCAGCGCAATGGCGAGTCGCTGGAACTGTCCTGGGCCGGACCTTTGCGCGAGTTCGAGGTCTGCGCCGATCTTGCTCATCAACGCACGCGCCTGGTCGGCGCCGGCTGGAGCGTCGCCGATAAACGCGTCGCCAAGCACGAGGCCGACGAAGCGGCGATCCGCGCCGAACTCAACGGCGGCCCCAGTGGCGCCGAGACCCTGCAACAGGCCTTCGGCGCACGCGTCGACGCGCTCGCCCACGGCTTGCCGAGTTCCGATGGCGAAGCGCGCGCTTTAGCCGAAGCCAGTTTCCGCCACATGGCGCGGCGTTTCATCACCGGTCATGGCGTCGCCGAGACCAAGGACGCGCTGCGGGTCGGCACCAAGCTGAGCATCAAGGGCGTCGGGCCGCTGTTCGAAGGCGACTACACCGTGACCGAAGTGCAGATCCGCTTCGATCCCAAACTGGGCGTGCGCACCGAGTTCTGGTGCGACCGGCCCGCGATCGGACGGGGCTGAACCATGCGCATCGTCGAGCTGCCGCCGTTCGAACAACTGCTCAGCGAACGCCTGCCGAGCGGCTGGGGCGGACGCTGGTACGGCGTGCTGGTGGCGCTGGTCACCGACATCAAGGACCCCGACAACCAAGGCCGCGTGCAGATCACCCTGCCCTGGTCGCCCGACGCCAGCGGCCAACGCTACGAGGGCTGGGCCCGGCTGGCGACGATGTTCGGCGGCAACAACCGCGGCAGTTGGTTCGTGCCCGACGTCGACGACGAAGTACTGGTCTGTTTCGAACACGGCGACCCGCGCCGCCCCTACGTGATCGGCGGCCTGTGGAACGGCCGCGACCAGCCACCGGAGTCGATGGACGGCGCCGGCAACAACTACAAGAAGGTGCTGCGCTCGCGCAACGGCGTGAAGATCACCCTCGACGACCAGGACGGCCGCGAACAGTTGCTGCTGGAAACGCCGGGCGGACAGAGCTTCACCCTCAAGGACGGCCCGGGCGCGGTCGAGATCGAAGACAGCAACGGCAACTCGGTCAAGCTGGAAATGTCCGGCATCACCGTCACTGCCGCGGCCAAGGTCACCGTCAACGCCAGCCAGGTCGCGGTCAGCGCCGGCATGGTCACGGTCGACTCGGCGATGTCGCGTTTCTCCGGCGTGGTCCAGGCCGACACGGTGATCTGCAACAGCATCATCAGCGCCTCCTACACCCCGGGCGCGGGGAACATCTGGTGAAGCCGATCACCGCCACGCGCCGAGATCGCCCCGCACGCCCGCGGAGGACGCCATGAACGCCCATCCCTTGCGCTGGCAGGCACCGCAGCCGTTGTGGTCGCGCTTCGGCGACGCCGCCGGCGCCGCGGCCACGCCGGAGCAGGCGCGCCCGGCGATCCTGCGCTTCGCCAGCGACGACTTCATGGAGCAGTTGCTCGGCACCCTGGCGCGCGACCCGACCCGCATCGACAAACTGGTCGCGCGTTACGAGACCTGGCGCAAGCCGATGGTCGACCCGCCGGACCTGGTCGAACGCGCGCCGATGCCACAATTGGTGCAAGCCTCCAGCCGCATCGCCGCCGCCAAGCTGCCGAAGCCGCGGCTTGCGCCAGCCGATGCGGAGGCGCCGCCGTTGAAGCTGTATCAGCCCGCACATCAACGCCATTACGTGGCCACCGCGAGCCTGGTCTGCGGCATCCAGGGCCTGCCCGAGCACGCGCTGGTGCGCGGCGGCGGCGAAGAAGTCGGCATGGTGCTGCGGCGGCTGATGCCGGTGCCCGGCGATGCCAGCGGAGCATTGCACGAATTCGCTTACCTGAAGGACCTGCAGGGCGCGCGTTGGCAGCGTTGCAACGACAGCGGCGACTTCGTGCCCGGCGAAGACCGCCTGCCGGCGTTCGCCCTGAGTTTTCTCGACGATGGCCAGCGTCGCCGCGCGCTGTGGGCCGGCAGCGTCCCGGTCGGCCGCCGCGAGGAATACCTCGGCTGCCGGGTCGATACCGCGCCTTCGCCGGCATACGCGACCGCCCAGCGCGAACAACTGTCGCCGAGCGTTCCGGCCCCGGCGAACTCCAAGCTCGCGCGCACCGCGCAGTTCCAGATCGATGTCAGCGAGCCGTGGAAGACCATGATCCGCTCGGCCTTCAAGCTCGCCGCCGCGCCGGCCTCGACCCCGACCATCGGCGACGAAGCCGAACCGCCCGGCGACCGCGTCACCCGCGCGTTCAATTTCAACCTGCAGCAACAGAGCGCGTCGTGGCTGGTGCTGCTGGATTGCGCCGACCATCTGCAGACCTATCTGCCCGACGTCTGGAACGCCATCGACAATAGCGGCGCCGGCTATGCCGCGCTGTCGACCAACCGCCGCGCCCTCTACGACTGGCTCGGCACGGTGGTCATGAGCGCACCCTTGATCACCGCGTTGCAGCCGACCGCGCAGTATCCGGTCGCGGCCTCGATGCGCGCCGCGCTCAAGGCCATCCGTGCGCCGGGCGTGCGCGAAAAGCTCGAAGCGAGCACCGCGACCTTCGCCGCCACGCCCGACACCCGCGGCCTGCCGGACTGGCCGCGTTTCAGTTTCTGCCTGGCCGGGGTCGAACAAAGTCTGGCCGCGAACGGGCCGTACAGCGCGCTCGACAGCCTCGGCGACGATGCCTCGATCGATCCCGACCCGGTCGCCGGCAACGTGCCCGGCCAGGATGTAGCGCGCAAGGTCGACCGTTTCACCGCGCTGTACGCGCGCGCACTCGACGCCACCACCGAAACCGATGCACCGCCGGTGCCGTTCGCGCTGCAGGTCAAGAACGCGCTCGGCAACAACCTCGGCGCCAACCTCGGCGACGGCGGCTGGTTCGTGCTGCGCTTCGTCCACGGCCGCCGCGATTGCGGCCCGCTGCACCCGCCGCTGTTGTCTTCGCCGAGCGAACGCTTCCGCCTGGCGAGCTTCTTCGATTCCGATGCGCCGGCGCGGCCGATCCGCATCTCGCTGCCGGCCGACACCAGCCCCGCCGGCCTGCGCAAGTATCAGAAGAACACCGCCTTCGTACTCTCGGACATGCTCTGCGGCCAGGTGCAACGCGCCAAGGGCATGGGTCTGGTCGACCTGGTGCTGTCGGTGCTGCCGTGGCCGTTCCACAAGGACCTGCCGGCCGGCGACGGCGCGCCCTGCCAGAGCGGCGGCATCAACATCGGCATGATCTGCTCGCTGTCGATTCCGATCATCACCATCTGCGCGCTGATCCTGCTGATCATCATCGTGATCCTGTTCGACCTGATCTTCCGCTGGCTGCCCTACTTCGTGATTTGCTTCCCGGTGCCCGGGCTCAAGGGCAAGAAGGACTCGTCATGAGCAGCATCTTCGGCACAAGCCTGTCGTTCCCGCCGCGGGTCGGCGCCGACGGTCGTTTCGTCTGGTCGTCGGGCGAGGACAACATCCGCGAATCGATCGCGGTGATCCTCAAGACCGAACCCGGCGAGAGAGTCGGCGTGCCCGAATTCGGCGCCGGCCTGGCGCGCTTCCTGTTCGAGCCCAACAACCCGGCCACCCACGCGCGCATGCGCGATGCGGTGCAGCGCGCGCTGACCCGCTGGGAACGGCGCATCGAAGTCGAAGCGGTCGAGGTGGCTGCGCACGCCACCGAAACCGAGACCGCGGTGGCCACGATCACCTACCGGCTGGTGGCGACCGCCTCGCGCGAACGCATCAGCCTCGCCATTCCGCTGGCCGTGAACTGAGGCCCGCACCCATGCCGCTGACGCCCCCGCCCATCGACGATCGCCGCTTCGCCCAACTGGTGGAAGACACGCTGGCGCGGGCGAGCGTGCACACGCCGGAGTGGACCAACTTCAACCAGAGCGACCCGGGCGTGACCCTGGTGCAGTTGTTCTCCTTCCTCACCGAGAACCTGCTGTACCGCGCCAACCTCACTCCGGAGCGCAACCGCCTCAAATTCCTGCAGATGCTGCGCATTCCGCTGGCCAGCGCCAGCGCCGCGCAAGGCCTGGTGGCGATCGCCAACGAGCGCGGCCTGCCCAAGGTCGAAACCCTGCCGGCCGACCTGGAAGTGCGCGCCGGCTCGGTGCCGTTCCGCACCCAACTCGGCCTGGACGTGCTGCCGGTCGAGGCGCGCGTCTACTTCAAGCGCCGCCTCGACGATCCCTCGCAGGAACTGCTGGATTACTACCGGCTGCTGTACGCGTCCTATCAACTGCCGTTCCCGTCCGAGGTGCAGCTGTACAAGACCCTGGCGCTGGATCGCAAGGTCGTCGACAGCGTCGACCTCAACGCCGACACCGTCGACCGCTCGTTGTGGATCGCCCTGCTGGCGCGCAAGACCGATGCGCCCGGCGAGCCCGACGACCCATGGAAGTCGGTGCGCGATGCGCTCGGCGGCCGTACCTTGACCCTCGGCCTGGTGCCGGCGCTGGATGCGGTCAGCGCGCAATTGCTGCCGGCCGGCAACGCGCAAAGCCGGCAACTGCTGCGCTTCGAATTGCCGAGCGTGCCGGCCGACGGCCGCGTGCCGCGCGATGCCGGCGACCGTCCCGCGCCGAGCTATCGCCAACTCGAACCGCGCACCGAAGTCGACCTGCTGTCGGTGCCGGGCGTGGTGCAACTGGCGCTGCCGCCGGCCGCGCAACTCAAAGTCTGGCAGGACATCGACCCGCTCGAAGGCGGCGTCGGCGACATGCCGCCGACCCTCGACGACGCGGCCCTGGCCGGACGCGTGATCACCTGGCTGCGCGTGCGCGCCGACGGTGCGGCGCAGGCGCGGATGCGCTGGGCCGGCATCAACGCCACGCCGGTGCGGCAGATCCAGCGCATCGCCGCCGAACCGCTCGCCGACGGCGACGGCCGGCCCGATCAAGTGCGGCGGTTGTCGCGCCGGCCGGTGTTGCGCCATTCGGTCAGCGTGTTGACTCGCGTTGGTGCGGCGGCACCGCGCCGTTGGAACGAGATCGACGACCTGGCCGCGGCCGCGCCGGAAGTGCCGGTGTCCGATCCGCGTTCGAGCGCGCGCGACCTGGCCTGCGTCGAAATCGGTCCGACCGAAGTGTTCGAGCTCGACCCGGAAGCCGGCGAACTGCGTTTCGGCGATGGCCTGCGCGGACGCCGCCTGCCACTCGGTGCGCGCGTGTTCGCCGCCTACGAATTCTGTCTCGGTGCGCAGGGCAACGTCGCCGAAGGCAAGATCGACAACGCCCCGCAGTTGCCGTCCGGCTTCGCCGTGCTCAACCCGGTGCAGACCTGGGGCGGCGCCGATGCCGAGTCGGCCGACACCGGCGAGAAACAAGTGCGCCGGCACCTGCAGCATCGCGACCGCATGGTCAGCATCGACGACTTCGAGTCGGTCGCTTACCGCGCACCCGGCGTGCAGATCGGCCGCATCGAAGTATTGCCGGCGTTCCATCCCGATCTGTCGCCGAACGAACCCGGCTCGGCGCCGGGCGTGGTCACGCTGATGGCGATCCCACGCTCCGACCCGACCCAACCCGATGCGCCGCGCGCCGACCGTCTGTTCCTCAACGCGCTGTGCCGCCATCTCGATCCGCGCCGCCTGGTCACCACCGAACTGGTCGTGCGCGGCGCCGACTACAAGGGCATCTGGATCTCGGTCGGCATCGAAGCCGCGGCCGGCTATGCCATCGCCCAGGTCGTCGACGACGTCAAGCGCCGTCTGCGCGACGTGCTGGCGCCGATCGGCCCGGCCGGCGCGATGCCGCGCAACGCGGCCTTGTTTACACCGCGCGGCGCCGACCCCGCACGCGGCTGGCCCCTGCGTACCGCGGTCGCCAGCCGGGTGTTGCTGGCCGAAGTCGCGCGCGTGCCCGGGGTGACTTCGGTCGCCGATGTATTGCTTGCCGAAGGCGAACTCAGCGCCAGCGACGTGGTCGAGATGAACGGGTTGGAGCTGCCGCGCATCCTCGGCATTTCGGTGGTCGCCGGCGAAGCCATGTCGCTCGATGCTCTGCGCGGCGGCGGCAGCGCCAGCAGTGGCGGCTCGACGGGTACGACCACGCCGCTGTTGCCGGTGCCGGTCGTGCCGGAGACCTGCTGATGAACGTCAATGGCGCCCGCTTCCAGATGCTGTACGGACGCGACGATTGGGCGCGCTGCACGACGGCAGACTTCAACGAAGCGGCCTTCGTCGAAGCCGCTGGCGCGCAGCAGCTGGCGTTCTGGTGGGAGATATTCGCCAGCCCGATGCCGATCCCGCCGGCAACCCTGCCCGGATGGGATCCGTCGCGCAGCGAGATCACCCTGCAGCCGCAAGCGATAGAGCTGCCGGCCACGCTCGGCGAGACGCCGCTGAGCCTGGATGCGCGCCGCCCGGCCGCCGCCGATCGTCACGGCAACGTTTATCGGGTCGCCGACGATGCCGCGTCCCTGCGGGTCGCCTCGACCGAAGGCGGCGGCGAAGCGCCGTTCTGGCCGGCCGACCCGGCCGACTGCACCCAGAGCCGCCGCGAGCGGCGCTTAGCGTTCGAGACCCATCAGGCCGCGCAGGCGCCCGCCGCCGACCGTTACCTCGCCGTGGTCGTTACCGAAGACGACTACCTCGTCGCGGCGTTCGCGCGCGGCGACCTGCGCGGCCTGATGAGTTTCGACCTGATCTCCGGCGGTCCGCCGCTGGAAACGGGCTGGCCGGCGGCGGTGCCGTTCGAACCCTTCGACCTGTGCCCGCGCCACGGCGGCGGTGCCTGGGTGTTGGATCGCGTGCATCGGCGGCTATGGGAACTCGACTGCACCCTGGCCGTGGTCAACAGCGGGCAAACCGCCTTGCCCTTGGCCGCGGCGGTCGTCGACGACTTCCAACCGCATGCCGGGCCGCTGCGCGAGCAAGCCGCGGTGCAATTCCCGGCCGGTCTGGACCTGGCCGCGCTGAGCGTGCCCTTGCTCGATCCGATCGCGATCGAATCCATCGCTGCGGGCACGGTCTTGCTGCTCGATCGCGACGCGCCCCTGCAACGCTCGCGCGTGGTGCGGCTGCGCCGCGAAGGTTCGGTCTGGTCGGCGGATGCTTCGCAATGGCTCGACGCCCTGCCCGCGCTCGCCCACGACATGGTCTATGCCAGCGGCCTCGGCCATGCCGCGGCCTCCGAGCAAGCACCGCCGCGCCTGTTCATCGCCAGCGAAGTCGGCAACCAGGTCCACGCCTTCGAAGTGACCGACAGCGACGGGCAGTTCGCCCTGCGCGCGCCGGCCGAGTTGTATCCGCTGCGCCGCTACGGCGGCCGCGCGTTGGTTTCGGTCGCGGGCAAGGCCCACTACGACTGCGGCTTGAGCCTGCCGCGCTGGACGCCGGTGGTGCAACAGCACCGGCAGCGCTACGCGGCGCAGGCGGTGTTCGTCACGCCGGTATTCGACAGCAACGAGCTCGGCACGGTCTGGGACAAGCTGCTGCTCGACGCGGCGATACCGCCCGACACCGCGATCACCATCGAAAGCCGCGCCGGCGATGAGCTCAGCGGTTGGTTCGACGGCGAGGCGCAACCGGCGGCGGATGCGCAAGTGATCGGCAGTTGGCTGCGCGAACCGGTGCCGCGCCTGCGCGCGAGCGGCCCGGAACTGCCCTGGCTGCGCCGCGAAGCCGCACGCGCAACCCGCCGCGAAGCCGGTGCCGGCACCTGGGAGCTGTTGCTGCAGCAGGCGCACGGCCGCTATCTGCAACTGCGGGTGACCCTGGCCGGCCGCAATGGCACCGCCACCCCGCGCCTGCGCGCCCTGCGGGTGTGGTCGCCGCGTTTCTCCTATCCACAGCGTTTCCTGCCGGCGCTGTACCGCGAAGACAGCGCCAACGGCGATTTCCTCGAACGCTGGCTCGCCAACTGCGAAAGCACCCTGACCCAGATCGAGGACCGCGTCGCCAACGTGCAGTCCTTGTTCGATGCGCGCACAGTGCCGCAGGACGCGCTGGCCTGGCTCGCCGGTTGGTTCGACCTGGCCCTGGACCCGTCCTGGGACGAACGCCGTCATCGCCTGCTGGTCCGCCACGCCATGGATTTCTTCCGCTGGCGCGGCACCGTGCACGGCTTGCGCGTCGCCCTGAGCCTGGCCTTCGAGCCCGGCTTCGACGCGGCCATGTTCGACGGCCCGGATCCCGACGACGAAGGCGCCGGCCGCATTCGCATCGTCGAGTCCTATCAAACGCGCCTGGTCGAAACCCTGGTCGCCGATGCCGCCCTCGGCAGCGCTGCGTCCGACGACGGCTTGCGCAACGTTGTATTGCAGAGCTTGTGGACGCCGGCCGAAGGCAATGCCGGCCTGGTCGATCGTTATGCCGCCTGGCTGCAAGGCACGGCATCGGCCTTGCAGCAGATGACGCCGTTCTCGCTGGCGCCGCCGCCGAACACCGCCGCGCATCCCGATGCCACGCAGGAATGGAACGCGTTCTGCTCGGCGCACCTGGGTTTCGTGCCCAGCGTCGGCGCCGCCGACCGCGGCCGCTGGCAGGGTTTCCTGCTGTCGCGCTACGGCAGCCTGCAGGCCTTGAACCTCGCCCACGCCAGCGCCTATGCGCAGGTCGCGCAGATCCTGCTGCCGAGCGCGCCGTCCGCGCGCGAAGCCGCCAGCCAGGATTGGCAGGAGTTCTGCGCGCGCAGCGACGGTGCGCGCGAACGCAAGCTGTGGCACGACTTCCTGGCCCGGCGCTATCGCCGCATCGAGCGTTTGCGCAGCGCGCACCTCGCCGCTTGGCCCGAATTCGAACAGGTGCCGTTGCCCGATCGCCTGCCGGCGAGCCTGGCCGCGCAGACCGACTGGCTGCAGTTCGAGCGCCAGTTGCTGGCGATGCACCGCACCGCGCACCGCTTCTCGGTGTTGCTGCCGGTGGCGAGCGTGATCGCCGACCCGTACCGCCTCGACGAACGCCTCGGACTCGCGCGGCGCATCGTCGAATTGGAAAAACCCGCGCACACCGTGTTCGACGTGCGCTTCTACTGGGCCTTCAACCGCGTCGGCGAGGCGCGGCTCGGGCTCGACACACAGTTGGGTGCCGGCAGCCGCGCAAGCGAGCTGATCCCCGATGCCGTGGTGGGCCGCGCCTACCTCGGAGCCAGCTTCGTCGGCGGTGCGCCGCGCCCTCCAGGGCGCGACCGGCTGTCGCTCGAATGCTGAGCCGCCAAGTCTCCAGGAGCGAATCATGGGCTGCTGCAACGAACCGGTGACCACGCTGACGGGCCTGCCCGCAGACCCCAGCCAGCATGTCAATTACGAGCGCGGCATGGTGCTCGGCGTGGACGACTTCACCCAGGAGTTCGCCTACCTGGCCGGACGCGACCAATGGCTGGCGCGCGACGCGATCGGCTACGGCACGCTGAGCGGGCTGCGCATCCAATTCGAGAACGACGGCAGCGAGGGGCCGCGCCTGCACGTTTCTGCGGGTTCGGCGCTGGTGCCCAGCGGCAAGCTGGTGTGCGTGGCGGCCGATCAGTGCGCAGTGCTCAACCGCTGGCTGGCCAAGCCCGACAACGCCGCGCTGGTGAACCGGATGCTCGACCCCGGCTCGCCGCCGTTGTCGCCACCGCTCTCGCCGCCGTTGTCCCCGCCGGCGGTCGGCTCGGGCGAGATCTCGCTGTACCTGACCCTGTGCTACGCCGACTGCAAGACCCGGCCGGTGCCGATCCCCGGCGAGCCGTGCCGGTCCGAAGACGAGTTGATGAAACCCTCGCGCGTCGCCGACGACTTCCGCCTGGAACTGCGCCAGCACGCGCCGGCCCAGGTCGAAGAAGATGCGCTGCGCGATTTCGTGCGCTGGCTGCGCCGCAACATCGCGGTGCTCGACAGCAGCCCGCCGCAGATCGCCGATCCCGCCGCCTGGCTCGAGGCGATGCGCGGCGCCGTGCAGCCCTGGCTCGATGCGCAATCGATGTCGCCGCCGCTGTCGCCGCCGGCCTCGTTCGCGACCCTCGGCGATTACCTGTTCGACCTCGGCTCGCCGCGGCTCAGCCTCGCGCGCGAACAACAATGCGAGTTCCTGCGCACCGCCTTCCGCTTCTGGGTCACCGAACTGCGACCGATGTGGATGGCCATGCGCTGCCATCGCCCGCAATACCCGGACGGCGATTGCGTACTGCTGGCGCGAATCGGTTTCGAGGTGGTCTGGGTCGGCGGCTCGCCGAGCGGCGCCTGGCAGGTCGACGGCAGCCCGGCCAGCCTGCGCATCGACGAAAGCGCGCGGCCGTTCCTCGCCCACCTGCGCCTGCTGCAGGAATGGGCGCTGTGCGGCTGCGATTGCGCCGGCAGCGGCAACGGCAGCGACGCGGCGTTCGGCGGGCCGATGGCGCTGGAGTTCGCGCCGATGGCGATCTCGCCGGCGCAAGTGCCAGTCCAGTTCTCCGAGCAGGACATGGCGCTCGACGACAGTCAGTACCTGGTGATCGGCCGCACCGCGGCCAAGCTCGCCCTGACCTTGCCGGCCTCGGTGCCGATGACCGCGGGGCGCACCTACGTGATCAAGAACCTAGACGTCGGCACCTTGACCGTGTTCGCCGACACCGTGGTCGGCGACGGCATCGACGGCCTGCCCGAGTTCTCGGTCAAGAAGAAAAAGGCCGTCACCCTGGTCGCCGACGGCGCCGGGCAATGGCATTCGATCGGGACCGCATGAGGCCGCCATGAGCACTCTCGACAACGTCCTGCAGTTGCAACAACCCGTCAAAGAAGGCGGCATCCGCAGCGTCAACTTCTTCAACGGCCGCCTGCTCACCAGCAAGGACCTGACCCGCGAACAGCTCGCCCGCCGCGAGGCCGATGCGCGGCTCGGGCTGGCGCTCGGCGACGGCGTCGCTTTCGGCCTGGAGGCCGCACGCGACGCCGACCTCGACCAGGTCAACGCGCCGGTGTTGCGGGTGCGCGCCGGGTTGGCGGTCAATCGCGCCGGCCAGACCCTGTGCCTGACCGCCGACACCAGCGTCGCCCTGACCCGGCGTTTCGACGCCGGCGAAGCCGCCGCCTGCGACTGCGTGTTCGCCAACTGCAACCCGCTCGCCGACGGTGTCTACGTCGCCGGCGCCGGCGTCTACGTGCTGACCATCGCGCCGGCGCAGACCAGCGAGGGCCGGGCCCCGACCAACGGTTTGGACCCGAGCAACGTGCGCTGCAACACCGATGCCACCGTCGACGGCGTGCAGTTCCGTTTGCTTGCGATCAACCCGCTACGCTTCGCCGACCTCGACCCGTCCTCGTCGCAGTTCCGCAACCGCCTGGCCTATCGCTGCTTCGGCATCGAGGCGCGCGACGCCAATGCCCTCGACCCTTGGCAGAACGACCCGCCGAACTACGGCCTGGTCGACGAACTGCGCGACAGCGCGCTCAGCGACTGCGACGTGCCGATCGCCCTGGTCTACTGGACCAGCGCCGGCCTGAACTTCGTCGACACCTGGGCGGTGCGGCGGCGCCTGCTCGAACCCGATGCGCTGTCGGGCTATGCCTTCCAGCGCAACCCGCTCGACCCGGCCGAACTGTCCTCGTTCGCGTTCCAGGCACGCGCCCGCCGCCTGGTCGAAACCCATGCGATGTGCGCGCAGTTCCAACAGCACCTGGCCGATCTGCTCGCCGCGTCGGCGGCGCCGTCGGCCTTGATCGCGACCCAGTACTTCCGCTACCTGCCGCCGTTCGGGATCGTGCCGCTGCACAGCCTGTCCCTGCGCGGTTTTTCCGATACGACCTTCTTCACCGGCATCGTACGCCGGCCCGCACCGGGTTCCGGGCAGAGCACGCCGTTCATCGACGCGCGCCTGCTCGGCGCGCTGCAGGCGCAGGCATTGGCCTCGACGCCGACCGATGTGAACCAGAAGGAGTTCGTCTGGGTGTACCGCCCCTGGCAGAACGTCAAGGCCTCGCGCGAAGGCGAGCCGGTACAGCCAATGCTGGTCTTCGCAAGCGGACAACTTCCCGACATCGCGGTCGCGCGGTTCGACATGGCGCGCCTGGACTACAGCAACCTGGCCGGTTGCTGCGGCGCCCCATAGACAGCACTCAGGAGAACTTCCATGGCACTTCCCTCACAGGTACAGCCCGGCGATGTGATGTCATCGGACCTGATCAACGCGATCCTGGACGCGCTCGCGCAATTGCAAGGCGGCCCCGGCGGCGGCACGCAGACGGTGCCGAACCTGTTCGGCTCGCTGCTGAGCGAGGCCCGCGCGATCCTGCTGCAGCCCGGGCGCCAGCTCACCCTGGGCTTCACTCTCGACGTGGCCGGCGCCGCGGTCGATCCGCTCGCTGCGGCCAACGCCAATCTGGTGGTGCTCAACCAAAGCCCGCCGGCGCAGATGCGCGTCGCGCCGGGTACGCCGATCAACCTGGTGGTGTCGCGCGCCGCCGGCAGCGTGCCGAATCCCGGCAACCCGCCGCCGACCATCTCACGCACCGAAACCGTCAGCGGCGTAGCCTCGACCAGCTTCGCGGTGAATACGCCGCTGGCCATCGTCGGCACCAACTTCAGCGCCACCGCGGCGCAGAACACGGTGACCTTCAACAATATTCCGGCGGCATCGGTGAACCCCGACCCGGTCGACCCGACCCGTCGCCTGCTGGTGGTGGTGCCGGCCGGTATACCCGGCGCGCCCGCGACCGGCGGCGCACCGCCCCTGCCCGGCGTCACCATCCGCATCGTGACGCCGAACGGCACCCCGGCGACGACCCAGATCACCGTCACCGCGCCGGTCGCGGCGCAGCCGACGATCAGCAACGTCACCCCGGCAGCGCAGTTGGAAGGCAACAACATCACCATCACCGGCACCAATTTCACCGCGTCGGCGCAAGTGCGCATACGCGGCACCACCGCGGCGATCGTCAGCGCCAACGCCACCACCATCGTCGCCACCGTGCCCAACTTCCCCGACATCCCGCAAGGCCCCGTGGTTTCGGCGACCGTGATCGTTTCGGTCCCCGGCTTCAGCGACATCGCATACACCGGCACCTTCAACGTAGTGGGCGCCTGAACCAGGAGAGTTCCATGACACGCATGACACGTCCTATGCGTTTTCCCCGCGCCGGGTCTTGGTTGCTCGGCGGACTGCTGGCGATCGGCTCGTCCGCCGCGTGGGCCCAGACCCTGACCTTGCAGGTGCCTTCGCGCGGGCCCAGCCCGCCGACCATGCAGACCGCGATGTCGGCGATCGAGTTCGATGCCGCCTCGATCGGCGGCGGCTCGACGATCTCCGTCGACGGCACCAGCATCGCGGTCGCCGACTCCGGTTGCGCCGGCGTCGCCTGCAAGGCGGTCGGGGTCAGCCCGACCGGCGACATCGCCACGGTGACCCGCATCAGCGGCACCCAGCGCGCCCGTCTCGACATCAGCTACAAGAGCGTGTTCCCGGGTAATTTCTGCGCGCCGACCATCACCCCGGCCGGCTTGTCGATCACCCTGGAGCTGACCGGCTTCACCTTCGGCGCCGGCAAGGGCTATCGCATCACCAGTTTCATGGCGCCGTCGGATGCGTCCTGCGACGTGGCGTATGTGCGGGTGCCGACCAGCCGGCCGTCGATCTCCGGCGCAGGCGTCGCTTATCTCGGCCGCCTGCCGCTCAATATCGTGCTGGTGATCGACAAGTCGCCGAGCATGGACTGGGTGATTCCCGGTTCGCCGGACAAACGCTGGGATCGAATGAAGTCCTCGGTGCAATTGTTCGCCTCGGTCTGGGATGCGGTCGGCGCGCCGCCACCGCCGGCGACGATCTCTTCCGAAGGCCATCCCGACGACAGGCTCGGCATGGTCCTGTTCGGCGGCACCGCGGTCGAATCGCCGCTCGACGGCCTCAACTTCTTCAAACAACGCGGTGCCATCGCCGCGCCCTGGGCCGCTCCGGTCGCGGCCGGCCTGGTCGACGACACCTACATCGGCGGCACCTCGATCGGCGCGGGCACGACGATGGGACGCGCGCGCCTGGTGCCGGTCGAACAACTGGTCGGCGACACCGCCATCGTGCTGTTCACCGACGGCGAGCAGAACAACCCGCCGTGCATCTCGCGCCAGGGCGAAGTGTTGGCGCCGGTCGAAAGGCCTTATCCGGGCAAGCCGCCGGGAACGACTTACCTCGACAAATGCGCGGTCGCCGCGGCGATGCCGAGCAGCGCATTGCTGACCTTGAACGGCGGCATCCTCGCCCGCGACGTGCTGCCGCGCGGCCCGATCTTCACCATCGGTCTCGGCGAAGGCGGCATGGCCGCCAGCGCCGAATTGCTCGACGAAATCTCCGGCGAAACCGCCGGCCGTTCGGCGTTCCCGAACAACGGCGTGGCGATGGATAACAGCTTCGTCGACAACCTGGTGACCCATCTCAAGGGCGGCACGGTGTCGCTGCTGGATCGCACCCTGGGCGATCTAGCCGCCGGCACACCGGCGTCGACGCCGTTCAACTTCATCGTCGACCCCTCGCTGACCCGGGTCACCTTCGTGCTGAGTTGGGAAGGCAGCGCCCGTGAAGCGGGGCTGGAGATCCGCCGCCCCGACGGCAACATGACCACCGCCATCCAAAGCGCGAGCGGGCCCAACTTCCGGGTCGCGACGGTCAATATTCCCCAGGCCGGCCCGGCCGGCGACTGGAAGGCGACGGTGCGCCGGTTCGGCACCGCCGGCCTCAAGTACCAGCTCTCGGCCTACGGCGTGGAAAGCCGCTTCGGTGCGCGAGTCACCGAAACCCCGCGCCTCGGCACCGCCAGCCCGATCGGCGTCGTCGCCGAAGTCGGCTGGGACCACGGCCCGCTCGCCGACCTGCCGGCCGGCGCGATCCGCGCCATCATCGAACGCCCCGGCGCCAACCTCGGCACCTTGCTGCACGACGCCGGCGCTCAGCCGATCGACGGCGAGGTCCGCAACGACACCTCTCCGCTGTCGATGAAACTCGACCAGATGATCCGTTCCGGCGGCCTGCTGGACAAGCTCGAACCCAAGCCGGTCGGCGACGCGATCGAACTCAAGCATGTCGGCAATGGCCGCTATGAAGGCAAGTTCGACGCCACCAACGTCGGCGGCCGTTATCGCATCCGCATCGAGTACGACTGGAACGACCCGCGCACCGGCGTAATCCGCCGCCGCGACCTCGCCGAACGTCAGGTGCCGGTGATCCCGACCGCCAAGGATTCGGCGGTGCGGGTGCAACGCGAGCCGCGCAGCGAAAACGCGCTGATCGTGATAACGCCGCGCGACCAGTTCGGCAACTACGTCGGCCCCGGTCATGAAGGCGGCTTCAACGTCAAGATCGAGTCCGGCACGATCGCCGGCGCACCGGTCGACAACGGTCTCACCGGTGAGTACACGGTCCAGGTGAGCGGACTCGCCCCGGGCGACGATCCGAAGGTCAGCATCGTCTTCGCCGATCAGGTCCTGCGCGACGGTCCGCTGTCGAGCCTGGGCACCGGCACCGAGCCGCCCTCGCACGAGCCGTGGTGGAAGCGCTGGTGGTGGTTGATCCTGATCCTGGTGCTGCTGGTGTTGTTCCTGCTGTTGCGGCGCAAGTAAGCGCCGCGACCCGCCGAGGCCCGCATGCTCCGACTGGACTCGCGACGCGATCCGAACCAACTGCGCAGCGTCAGGCTGCGCAGTGCGGAGCGCGACACGCTGCGGGCCCGGCAGGGCCTGGAGCGGGCCTTGGCCACGGTCGATTGGTCTCTGACCGAACTGCCGCCGAACGCGCTGTTGCTGGTACGCAAGCTGCAGGCCGGGCCTCATTCCATGGCGGCCTTCGGCACGCTGGTGTCGCAAGCCCTGCGCGAGCGACAGCGCAACGCGAAACGCCCCTGGCGCGACGACGGCGCCGCGACCGCCGACGCGGTCTGGTTCGACGAAGGCGAGCTTGCCGCCTGCCTGGTGCGCGACTGGCTGCGCAGCCACGTCTCGCAACGCTGGTGGTGGCGTACCGTGCTGGGGCGTGCCGCGGTGGACGAGTGGCTGCGCGAGCAGGTGCTCGGCGACGGCCGGCAGGTGGTCGCCACGCTGAACCTGCTGGCACCGGACGGCGACGCCGCGGCCTGGCTGTCGCGCTTGCACGACGGCGATGCGATGCGCGCCTTGAGCGCATTGGCGCGGGATTACCAGGCGCCACGCGCCCTGCCGTTCGGCCCCGCGCTTCAGAGCGCAAACCCAAGAGACGACGTCGCCGCTGGTCCGGCTTCGGACACGCACGAGGCATCGCAACGACCGCCCGCAGCGGCCGCCACGAGCCCGTTCGATTACGACACGCGCAAACCCGCGTTCACATCGCATCGCAACCAAACGCGTCTGCTCGCGGCGATGCCCGAACTGCGCAGCGATGCACTGCGACCGACGACGCTCCGCCTGCTGGCATTCGCGCTGGCTGCGGTACGCGAACCGGGCTGGCTGCGCAGCGCCGATTTCGCCGATACGCTGACGGCATGGACGCAGTCGCGATCGACTGCTGCACCGGCGATGCCGAGACCTGCGCAACCTGCACCAGCGCCGCCGTCGAATTCGCAACCCAACCTCTCCACCCACTTGCTTACGCCGGCGACCACGAACACAGCGACGGCATCACCGGTTCCAGCCATCGAGGCCGCGACGGAAGTCGCCGCGCAAGTCGCAGCGG
The DNA here is from genome assembly GCF_052078695.1 of Lysobacter sp. CA196. Classification (NCBI taxonomy): domain Bacteria; kingdom Pseudomonadati; phylum Pseudomonadota; class Gammaproteobacteria; order Lysobacterales; family Lysobacteraceae; genus Lysobacter; species Lysobacter sp. CA196. Next base: position 49,755 of record NZ_JBQJIN010000027.1, read on the forward strand.
AGGCATCGGCACCGCCACGGCTCGATTCGTCGGCGTTATCGAAAGCGGGCTCGACCGCCAAGCGCGAGCAGCGCACCCCCAGACCGATGCCGGATGCCAGGCGGTCGCGCATTCGCGTCGCCGGCGGCGTAGCGACCGTCCACACCGCTGCCGCAGCGACCGACGCACGCGAAGCCGAAACGCCGACGCAGGCAAAGCGCCTCGACCCGGCCATCGAAGCCGAATCCAGGTCTGCCGACACCACACCGCAACCGATCTTCAACATCGCCGACGGCGTGCATATCGACAGCGACTACGGCGGCTTGCTGTACCTGCTCAACGCCGCCCTGGCACTGGAGTTGTACGGCGATTTCAGCATGCCGCGCACGCGCGGCCTGGCCTTGTCGCCGTGGAACTGGCTAGCCCTGATCGGCGAGGCCTGGTTCGGTGCGGAATTTCGCCGCGACCCGCTATGGCGACTGTTGGCCGATCTGGCCGGCCGCAAACCGCAGCAAGCGCCCGCGCACGACTTCGTGGCGCCGCACGACTGGGCCATCGACGAGGCCTGGCTGCAGCCCTGGGACGAGGTCGATACGGTCGCCTACCACGCCGGCAAGCAACGCCTGCGGCTATGGCACCCGCAGGGCTTCGTGCTCGCCGATCTACCGCGCCGGGCCGCATCGACTCCGTCCGCACAGGCTGCCGCCTGGTGCGCAGAACGCGCTGGTTTACGCACGGCCAGGCTGATTCGTACACCGCAGGCGCCCTCGCTGCGCCAACGCAACCGTCGCTGGCTGCATTACCTGCTGACCTATCTGGAAGCGCGTTTGTCGCGCGCCCTCGCCGTCGACCACGGCGATATCCCCGCCCTGGTCTGTCGCCACCGAGCGCAGTTGCATTGCAACCTCGTCGACCTCGAGGTGCGCCTGTCGCTGGAGACCTTGCCCTTGTGTCTGCGCCTGGCCGGGCTCGACCGCGACCCCGGCTGGATTCCGGCCGCCGGCCGCAGCGTCCGTTTCCGCTTCGTCTGAGGGCCGCGCATGAACGCCTTCCTCGCTCCGACCGCCCCCGCCTTCGCCGAGACCCCGTTCACCGCGCCCGCTCATCTCAAGCTGGCGCTGTACGCGGTGATCGCGAGCATCGCCGAGGCCTGCACCGACGGCGAGATCGACGACGCCGTGCAGGCCTATCCCTTCCTCGCCGACTACATCGAGGAGATCGAACGCGAAATCGCCGCCGGCCCATGCCTGTCGGCGCGCTGGAAAACCGCGCTGAGCGAATGGGAAGGCCGCGCCGAAGCGCAGGCGCCGCGCTTGCCCTTGTCGGCCCTGCGCCGCGCCGGCTTGAACCCGCTCGACATCGAGCTGCTGCTGGCGATCGGCCTGATCGAGGAAGACCCGCGTTTCGGCCTGGTGTTCGAGCAAGCGCAGCGACGCGACAACCGGCCGAGCTTCGGCCTGCTGATGGCGTGGTGGCGCGAGCGCGACGACGGCGAGGATCGCATCGACGACGTGCGCAAGTCGCTGCAAAGCCTGATCGAACACGGGCTGGTGCAGTTGTCGAACCCGGAAGCGCCGCGGCCTGACTGGACCCCGAGCGTGACCCTCGCGGTGTGGGACGGTCTGCGCGGCGAACTCAGCTCGACCCGCTGGCTGCGCCATGTCGCCCATGCGCAACTGCCGCGCTTGAGCGATTACGTCTTCCCCGTCGCCAGCCTCGACGGCCAGGCCATCCTCGACGCGCTGCACACCGGCGCGAGCGCGCCGGCGTTGCTGATCCGCGGCCCGGTTCACAACGGCCGCAAGACCCTGGCCGGCGCCCTCGCCCACGCGCTCGGCAAGGACTTGCTGATCGCCAGCGCAGCGGTGTTCGACGAAGAAACCCGTTGGCGTTTGTTCGGCACCCTGGCGGCGATGCTCGACGCGCTGCCGGTGGTCGAAGCCGATTCTTCGCCCGGCGAGACCCGGCGCCTGGCGCCGCTGCCGCTGGTCGACACGCCGTTGTTCGTGGTCACCGGGCGCCACGGCGCCTGGGCCTGCGAAGACCGCCGGCCGATGCTCGACATCGAACTGCCGTTGCCCGGCCCGGCGCAACGGCAACGTCATTGGTCGGCCTGCCTGCCCGAGCAATCGGTCGAGACCCTGGCCGACCTGTCCGGGCGCATGCGGTTGTCGAGCGGCCATGTGCGCCAGGTCGCGGCGGCGGCGAACGCGTTCGCCCGACTCGCCCAGCGCGAGCGCCCGCAGCACGACGATCTGCGCCGCGCCTGCCGCAGCCTGCAGACCGCGCGCCTGGAAACCCTGGCCACGCGCCTGCACGCAGCCGGCTCGCTCGACGACCTGATCGTCGACGACGCCACCCGCGAGGAGATCGACGCGCTGGCGACGCGCTGCCGTTGGCGCGAGCCGCTGGCGAGCGGTTCGGCCGCAGTGGCGATGCACGGGGTCGGGGTACGCGCCCTGTTCGCGGGCTCCAGCGGCACCGGCAAGACCCTGGCCGCACGCCTGCTCGCGGCCGAGCTCGGCAAGGACGTCTACCGCATCGACCTGTCGGCGACGGTCAACAAATACCTCGGCGAGACCGAGAAGAATCTCGACCATGCCCTGAGCGCAGCCGAAGAACTCGACGTGGTGCTGCTGCTCGACGAAGGCGATGCGCTGATGGCCAACCGCACCGAAGTCGGCTCTTCGCACGACCGCTACGCCAATCTCGAAACCAATTTCCTGCTGCAGCGCATCGAATCCTTCGAAGGCATCCTGCTGGTCACCAGCAATGCCGCCGACCGCATCGACCGCGCCTTCGCCCGGCGCATGGACGTGGTAGTCAACTTCCGCGCCCCGGATGCCTGGCGGCGCTACGAGATCCTGCGCCTGCACCTGGCCGGCGACGGCTGCGACGAAAGCTGGCTGCAGGACGCGGCCAGTCGTTGCGCCCTCAGCGGCGGCCAGTGGCGCAACGTGGTCATGCATGCGCGTCTGCTCGCCTTGCAGAGCGGCAACAGCATCGCCGCGGTGCACCTGCAGGCGGCGCTGACCCGCGAGTACCGCAAGATCGGCGCGAACTGCCCGATGCGCGCGCTCGATCCGCCGCGCGGCGGCCCCGGACACTGACCATGGCCGTCGCGCGCGTCGCCAAACGGGCCAACCCGCGCAACGATCCGCGCTACAAGCGCGTGGTCGACAAACTCAACGCCGACAGCCGCAAGCTCAAGCAACACCCGCCGCCGTCGCGCAAGTCCGACGAATCCGGCAAGGCCGCCAAGGGCCCGGCCAACGAGAAGGCCGCGGGCGCGCGCGCCAAGCAGGTCGACCAACTCGAAGAGGCCGAGACGCCGAAACCGGAGACCGCGAGTTTCCTGTCGATCCTGCGCGCCGAAATCGCCAAGGTCATGCCCAAGACCCTCGGCGACACCGAGAAGTTCATGAAGGGCGGCACCGGCAACGAGATCAAGGGCTCGCTCAAGGGCGAAGTCGGCAACCAGAAACAGGCCGCCACCGGCGATCTGCAGCAGACCTCGAACGCGCCGCCGTCGGAAGCCGGCGTGCCGGCCAAGCCGGTCACGCCGATCCCGCCCGAACCCGGTGTGCCGCCGCCGCAAGTCGACGCCGCCGGAGCGATGCCGGCGCCGAAACCCGCCGCCGAGATTTCGCTGGAAGACAGCAAGACCGAGGTCGCCGACGCCAAGAAATCGACCAAGCAGACCGACACCCGCCTGAAGAACGCCAACGACCCGCGTTTCTCGGCGGTGATGACCGCCGAGAAAGCGGTGCAGAAGGATTCCGATGCCGGCCCCGGCAAGTACCGCGGCAAGGAAGGCGCGACCCTGGGCAAGGCCGCCGGCCAGGCCAAGGCGGTCGCCGGCAAGGGCGTCAGCAGCCTGCTCGCGGTCAAGGGCGGCAGCAAGACCAAGGTGCTGTCGAAACAGGAACAGCAGAAGGCGCGCGAAGAGCTGGAACTGAGCAAGTTCAGCAACTTCGTCGTCGCCACCTTCAACACCGCCAAGGCCGCGGTCGACAAGCGCCTGGAGAACCTGGAGACCTCGGTCAACACGATCTTCGACCAGGGCACCGACGCCGCCCTGGCGCAGATGAAGAGCTACGTCGAAGACGCCCTGTTCAACTACAAACTCAAACGCTATCTGCTGATGCCGGGCGGTTCGCTGCTGTGGATCAAGGACCAGATCCTCGACCTGCCGCCGGAGGTCAACCGCTTCTACGAGGCCGGGCGCAATCTGTTCACCGCGGCGATGGACGCGCTGGCGGTCAAGGTCGCCAATCTGGTCGAACGCGAATTGGCCGCGGCCAAGAACGACGTCGCCCAGGCCCAGGCCAAGATCGCGACCGCGCAGGCGGCGCTGTCGCCGGGCGTGCGCGCCCGCGGCGCCCAGCTCACCGCCGAGTACGCCGACAAGTTCAACGAACTCAAGTCCGGCATCGAGGACAAGAAGCAGGCGCTGGCCGAGGGTCTGGCGCAGAAGTACAAGGAAGCCTTCGACAAGGCCGACGAAGCGCTCAAGGCGATCCAGGACTCCAACAAAGGCCTGGTCACCCAGGCCAAGGAGAAGATCGCCGAAGTCGCCAAGGCGCTGATGGAGTTCAAGGACAAGCTCATGGCGATCCTGCGCAAGGGCGCGGACACCATCGACCTGATCCTCGACAACCCCGGCGGCTTCCTGTCGAACCTGATCTCGGCGGTCAAGGGCGGCTTCTCGGCGTTCGCCGGCAACATCCTCGGCCATCTCAAGCGCGGTTTCATCAAGTGGCTGTTCGGCGCACTGGCCGGCACCGGCATCGAGATACCGAGCGACCTGACGGTAGTGTCGATCCTGAAGATGGTGCTCGGCGTGCTGGGCATTACCTACGACCGCATGCGTGCCAAGGCGGTCAAGCTGCTCGGCCCGACCGCGGTGGCGGTGATCGAGAAGCTGGTGAGCTATCTGCAGACCCTGATCGGCGGCGGCCCGGCCGCGCTGTGGGAGCAGATCAAGGGCGACCTGTCCAACCTCAAGGACATGGTGATCGGCGCGATCCAGGACTGGATCGTCAGCACCATCGTCAAGAAGGCGGTGGCCAAGGTCGTGTCGATGTTCAATCCGGCCGGCGCGATCATCCAGGCGATCATGATGATCGTCAACGTGGTGATGTTCGTGGTCGAGCGCGCCGCGCAGATCATGGAGTTCGTCGAGTCGGTCATCAACTCGATCCATGCCATCGCCACCGGTTCGATCGGCGGCGCCATCAGCAAGGTCGAACAGGCCCTGGGCAACGCGGTGCCGATCCTGATCGGCTTCCTCGCCGCGTTGATCGGCCTGGGCGGCATCAGCGCCAAGATCAAGGGCTTCATCACCAAGGTCCAGACCAAGGTCGACCAGGCCATCGACAAGGCGATCAAGAAGGCGGTCGCCTACATCAAGAAGCTGTTCGGGAAGTTGACCGGGAAGAACAAGGACGACAAGCGTACCGAGCAGGAGAAGACCCGCGACAAACTCGCCGGCATTGCCGATGCCGAGAAGCTGCTGCGGGCCAAGGGCTACAGCGAGAAGAAAGTCGCATCCAAGCTCGGCGGGATCAAGAAGCGCTACAAGCTGCTGACTTTGGACATGGTCGTGGACTCCAAGGACGCCAAGACCGAAACCTTGCACTTCACCGCGTCGGCCAGCACTAAGGTGACCGGCAAGCCGCAAAAGGTCGTGGTCGCCGTCGAACTGGGCGAAGTCAAACTTCGCGATGCGTTCGTGGCCAGAGAAAAGTCCGCCAGCGGCAAGAAGCTGGCGTTCACCCGGGTCGAGTTCAAACGCCAGGTCGGCATCCAGCAGGCCGCGATACGCAACCTCGCGTTGAAGGACTATCGCGGCAACTACCGCAGGTTCCACGGCGGCACCGGAGGCACGGGCGCCGGTGGCCGCGCCGAAACCACTCAGGCCAGCGCCGATCGTCGGGCCGCGATCGAAGGCGAGCGCCAGGCCGTGATCAAGCAGTGGATGACCAACAACCCGGGCAAACCGCTCGCCGATGCCGATACCTTCGCTACCAAGTTGTTCAAGCCCAGGCCGGGCGACAAGTCCTATCCGTTCATACATAAGTCAATGCCTTTCAACGGCGTGACCTACATCAACGGCGCTTATGGCAAAGCGATCCTGCATGCACTCGACCAGGGCGCGGGCGGCGACGGCACCACCGCAGGGCTCGGCGGCCTGCGCGAAAACTCCTCGATCGGCGCACAGTGGGACCGCGGCAAGCGTGCGGAGACGCTCAAGAGCCAGATCGACGCCGAAGCCACCAAGGTCGTCAAAGCCGCGGGTGTCGATGCCAGTGCCGCGGACGATTGCAAACTCGCCAAGGTCGAACTGACCGTAATCGATGGGTGATCTCATGTCCAAGACCGACTTCCCGAAGTTCCACGCCACCTTCCCGCCCAGCGGAGACCGGGTCGCGTTCGATGAATCACGTCACGCCGACTACCTGGCCAAGGTGCCCTCCGAAGTCGCCAACGAATGGCGCAATTTCGGTTTCGGCGCCTATGGCGATGGCCTGATCTGGACCACGCCCCCCGACCAGCCGCTGCTCGATCCCGCGGAGTGGCCGGGCATCGAGGACGACGCCGTCGAAGTTCTGCGCACTGCGTTCGCGAACCTCTGCCTGTGGCAAGGCGGGCGATTCGTGTGGCTCAACGTACACACCGGCAAGATTGCCCAACTGAGCGACGTCGCCCAGATCCTGTTCGACGCCGGCCTGTGCAATCGCGACTTCCGCAAGGAAGTGCTGATGGAGCCCTTGTTCGCCAAACTGCGCAAGCGTCTGGGCGATCTTGGCGCGGAAGAATGCTATGGCTTCGCGCCGCTGCCCGCGCTCGGGGGAAACTCCTCCTCGGAGCAAGCGATCAAGACCGATATCCGCGGTTATGTCGCAATGGCCGCACAGGCACTGGGCTGAACGATATGAGCACGGCGTTACGCGATTTCCATATGCGTCACTCCGGCATCGATCTCGTGGTCTGCGGCTGCGGCCCCTCGCTGCTGCAGCTGCCGGAGCCGCAACGCTACGTCAGCATCGGCGTCAACGACGTCGGCCGGTTGTTCGACCCGACCTATCTGGTGGTGCTGAATCCGCGCCAGCAGTTCAAGCACGACCGCTTCCGCTACGTCGAGCAATCCAATGCGCAGGCGCTGTTCACCCAGATCGAACTCGGGCGGGTGCGGCCGCCGGTGGTGCGTTTCCGCCTGGGCCAGTATGCCGGCACCGACGCGGGCGCCGACGATGCCCTGCACTACACCCAGAACTCGCCCTATGTCGCGGTCAGCCTCGCCGCCTATATGGGCGCGCGGCGGATCGGCCTGATCGGCGTCGACTTCACCGACGACCACTTCTTCGCCGCGACCGGACGCCATGCCCTCGCCGCCCGGCTCAAGGAAATCGACGGTCAGTACGGCAAGTTGGCCGCTGCGCTCGCTCGGCGCGGCACCGAACTGCTCAACCTCAGCGCGATCAGCCGTCTGAACTCGCTGCCGCGAGCGCGGGTCGACGACGCCGGCGAATGGCTGCGCGATCCCGCCACCCTGCACCGCCTGCCCATACCCACACCGCCCTCGGCGCCGACGACGGCACGACCCCGCGCGCCCGCAAGGAGCCCCTCCATGAAAGTCGCGATCGAAAAACGCACCCCCGGCCTGGTCGGCGATCTGTTCGAGACCCTCGCCGGCTCGATCGCCGCGCTCGGTCATAACGTCAGCCGCGACCCGCGCGCGACCGCGCGCAATCCGCGGGTGCTGTCGATCGTCTGGAACGGGCGCGGCCACAGCCTGCTGGGGCCAGTACTGTATTGCGAGCACGGCTGGCTGCCGCGCGCCGACTACCAGATCAGCCCGCGCGGCATCAATGCCGATTCGCATGCCGCGCCGTTCGTCTGGGACGGCCAGCCCTTGAGCGCCGAGCAGGACGCCGCCCTCGACCTGCGCCTGGCCGCGATCAAGTCGACCGGTTTCAGCGGCTATTACCAATACATGCAGGCCAATCGCGAACACCGCATCGAGCTGCCCGCGCAGTTCCTGCTGGTGCCGCTGCAGATCGAGTCGGACACCAACATCATCCGCCACGCGCCCTCGTCGCTGCGGACCATGCAGGCGCTGATCGACCACGTCAGCCGGCTCGACCCGCCGTGGCCGGTGATCTTCAAGCAGCATCCGGCCGATGCGCGTACCCGCAACCGCCATCTGCGTTTGCAACTGCGCCGCAAGCAGGACCTGCTGTGGCCGCAGACCCGCGGCAACATCCACGAAATGCTGCGCAGCGGCGCCTGCCGCGGCATCCTCACCCTCAACAGCAACGTCGCCCACGACGGCCTGCTCTGGAACGTGCCGGCGATCGTGCTCGGCCGCAACGTCTGGCCGCGCAACGGTGCGGTCAAACCCTTCCTGACCGAAGCGCCGCGCGATTGGGCGCTGCTCGCCGACAGCGCGGCCAGCGCCGAAGCCATCGCCTGCCGCCGCGCCTATGCGCAGCATCTGATCGCCCACCAGTGCAGCCTGGGCGAAGCCGCCGACCCGCAGCGCGTCGCCACGCTGCTGGAGCTGGCCCTGCGCGAACGGCCGATGACGCCGACCGGCACGGTGATTCCGCGCACCTTGCCGCGTGCCGTCGCGCGTAAAACGGCCGTGTCGCGGCCGCCGTCGCTGCCGACCCTCAACGTCGTCGCCGAGAACAAGGGCTGGCTGTTCGAGCATTGGAAGCAAGCGCTCGCCGCGGCGCCGCCGGCCGGTTATCGCATCGCCGCGACTCAGAAACCCCTGCCCCAGGCCGAGGCCTGGATCTTCCTGCGCGCCCGCGAAGCCGCACGCAGCCCCGACCCGATGCGCAGCGTGGTGCAGTTGCACGACATGAGCGGCGTCGAGGCCTACCGGCGCGGCGGCGTACGTGCCGACGTCGCCCGCTGCGGCGGTCTCGTGCTTGCGCATCCCGATCAGCAGGCGATCCTCGCCGCGAGCGGCATCGATCTGTCCAGGCGGCAGTGGATCGTGCGGCCGGTCGGCTGGGGCGAGGCCCCGGCGGCGCCACCGAACGAGGACGCGGCGCCGGTATTGGCCTGGATCGGTCGACCGGCGAATCAGCAAGGCCGCGATGCCAGCGGTTTGACCGAGTTCATCGCCGCGGTGCAACGCGTCCGGTCGCCGATGCGCATCAAGTTGATCGGCGAGCGCCTCGATGCAGCGGCCGCGAGCCTGCGCCGCGCCGGCATCGATTGCACCGTGATGGGCCTTGCACAATGCCCGCTATCGCGCTGCGCCGAATGGGTCGGCCGCTTCGATGGCGTGGTGGTGACCAGTACCACCGACTGTGGCCCCTGGCCCCTGTTCGATGCCGTGCGCGCCGGCGTGCCGGTGGTCGCCACCCGGGTCGGCTGGGCCGAACGCTTGCTCGGCGACGGCCGCTGCGGCCATCTCGTCGACGATGTCGAGGCGATGGCCCAGGCGATCGAAGCGGTGGTCGGACAACGCAGCCATTGGCGAGAGCGACGCCTGGCCTTGCCGCCGCAATGCCCCGAGTACGGCATGGCCGCCTGGGTGGAAGCCAACCTGCAGCTGGCGGTCGCGCTCGCGGCCGGCGGCGAGCGAGCCGTGGCATGAAGACGCATCCACTCCGCGCCGTCGCCGCGCCGCCCAAACCCAAGCCCCAATCGAAGCCCCAACCGCTTGCCCGCGTCAAGCCGCGCAAGGCCGGCAAGAAGAAAGGCCCGCCACCGCCGTGGCTGGCCGATCAGGCCCTGAACCTGTTGCTGACCCAGTACGAGTTCGACAGCGTGCTCGACGTCGGTTGCGGCGACGGCCTGCAAGCGCGCCATCTCGCCAAGCACGGCAAGCGCGTCACCACCATCTCGTTCGAGTCCTATGGCGGCCATCGCCCGGATTTCGTCGGCGATTTCGAAGACTTCGCCAGCGACGAGCGCTACGATCTGGTGTGGTGCTCGCATGCGCTCGAACACCAGGCCAATGTCGGTCAGTTCCTGCAACGCCTGGTGAGTTTCGTCGCACCCGGCGGATTGCTCGCGATCACCGTGCCGCCGGCACGGCCCTATATCGTCGGCGGCCACCTGACGGTGTGGAACGCCGGACTGTTGCTGTACAACCTGATCGTCGCCGGCATCGACTGCCGCGAGGCCCGGCTCAAAGTCTATGGCTACAACATCTCGCTGATCGTGCGGGTGCGCCGGGCCGAGTTGCCGATGCTGCGCCACGATATCGGCGACATCGAGCGGCTCGCGCCGTTCTTTCCGATGCCGGTGCAACAGGGCTTCGACGGCCGCATCGAAGAGATCAACTGGGAGCAGCCGCGCAGCGCCGACATCGCGAGCACCGAGCGCACTGCGCGCTCAGCGGCGATGGTTCCGGCCACGGCGATGACGGCGCCGGTCATCGATGCCGGCACCGCGCTCGACCCGGCTGCGTTCCTGGCCTTGCCGGTGCCGCACTCGAGCGACCTCGACAGCCTGCTCGCGGTCGCCCGCTCGCATTGCCCGAGCGGCCATGTAATGGAGTTCGGCGTGTTCCGCGGGCGCTCGCTGAGTGCCCTGGCCCGCGCCCTGCCCGAACGCCGGGTGCACGGCTTCGACACCTTCACCGGCTTGCCGATCCCGTGGCAACGCAGCGCCGCCAGCGTCTATCCGGCCGGTCACTTCGATACCGGGGCCCTGCCCGAGGTGCCCGCGAACGCGAGCCTGTGGCCCGGCGAGTTCGGCGCCAGCCTGCCGGCCTGGCTGGACGCCCATCCCGGCCCCGCGGCGCTGCTGCACATCGACTGCGACCTGTACGAATCCACGGTCACCGTGCTGACGTTGATAGACGAACGCATCGTGCCCGGAACGGTGCTGGTGTTCGACGAGTTGTGCGACTGGAACGAGTCCGGCGTGTACCCGGCCTGGCGCGACGGCGAATGGCGGGCGCTGCGCGAATGGCTGCAACGCCGTCCGCGACGGCTGCGTTTGCTGGCGCGCGGGCCGAAGTTCTCCGCCGCGATCCAAATACTCGCCGCGTCCCCCCCAACGTCCTCCTGAACATCGCCGCGAGCCGCGTCGGCGATCACGGATCGCGGCATTGAATACGATTGCAGCCGTTCCGGAGCAGCGCAACAACGGCCTTAGAGTGAGGCGGCGCGCGTATCCGCGCGCTTTCCGACTCGACAGGAGTGCGTGGCGATGGGCGATCAGACGCGGTGGTGGAACGGCGTGGCGGGTGTGGTTCTGACGACGATGCTGGGCCTGCTGTCGACGGGCGAAGCGCGCGCCGCCGTCGACGCCCAGCAACTGGGTGCGCGCTACGATGCCAGCCAGAGCAATCTGAACTTCCGCGTCTATTCCTCGCGCGCCACCCGCATCGAGGTCTGGCTGTACAAGACCGCATCCGGTGCACAGGAAGTCGCGCGCCTGAGCCTGAGCAAGGACGCCGCGACCCAGGTCTGGTCGAAGTCGGTCGCGACCAGCACCATCAAGACCAGCTACGGCATCACCGGCACGGTCTATTACGGCTATCGCGCCTGGGGCCCCAACTGGCCCTACGACGCCGCCTGGAGCAAGGGCAGCGGCACCGGTTTCGTCAGCGACGTCGACAACGCCGGCAACCGCTTCAATCCGAACAAGCTGTTGATCGACCCCTACACGCGCGAAATCAGCCAGGACCCGAACACCGCCGCCTGCGCCGACGGCACGATCTACGCCAGCGGCGCCGGCCATCGCAACAAGGACAGCGGCGCCTGCGCCAGCAAGAGCGTGGCCCTGACCGCCGATGCTTCCTCGGTCGGCAGCAAGCCGACGCGCGCGCTCAAGGACGAGGTGATCTACGAGGTGCACGTGCGCGGCCTGACCCGCAACGACAGCAGCGTGCCCGCCGCCGAACGCGGCACCTATGCCGGGGCCGCGCGCAAAGCCGCCTATCTGGCCGGCCTCGGCGTCACCGCGATCGAATTCCTGCCGGTGCAGGAAGCGCAGAACGACCACAACGACGTCGACCCCAACTCGACCGCGAACGATAACTACTGGGGTTACATGACCCTGAACTATTTCGCCCCCGACCGCCGCTACGCCGCCGACAAAAGCGCCGGCGGGCCGACCCGCGAATGGAAGGCGATGGTCAAGGCCTTCCATGACGCCGGCATCAAGGTCTACATCGACGTGGTCTACAACCACACCGGCGAAGGCGGCCCCTGGGGCGGCAGCGACGGACTGACCGTGTACAACCTGCTGTCCTGGCGCGGCCTCGACAACCCCGCCTATTACTCGCTGACCGCCGACTTCAAGTCGCCCTGGGACAACACCGGCGTCGGCGGCAACTACAACACCCGCAACACCGTCGCCCAGAACCTGATCGTCGATTCGCTGGCCTATTGGCGCGACGCGCTCGGCGTCGACGGCTTCCGCTTCGACCTGGCCTCGGTGCTCGGCAACAGCTGTCAGCACGGCTGCTTCAACTTCGACAAGAGCGACGCCGGCAACGCGCTCAACCGCATCGTCGCCGAGCTGCCGCCGCGGCCGACCGGCGGCGGCGCCGGCCTCGACCTGATCGCCGAGCCCTGGGCGATCGGCGGCAACTCCTACCAGGTCGGCAACTTCCCCGCCGGTTGGGCGGAATGGAACGGCCTGTACCGCGATGCGCTGCGCAAGAAGCAGAACAAGCTCGGTGTCGAAACGGTGACCCCGGGCACCCTGGCCTCGCGCTTCGCCGGGTCCAGCGACCTCTACGGCGACGACGGCCGCAAGCCCTGGCACTCGATCAATTTCATGGTCGCCCACGACGGTTTCACCCTCAACGACCTCTACGCCTACAACGACAAGCAGAACAACCAGCCCTGGCCCTACGGCCCCTCCGACGGCGGCGAAGACCACAACCTGAGCTGGGACCAGGCCGGCGTGGTGCTGGAGCAACGCAAGGCCGCGCGCACCGGGCTGGCCTTCATGATGCTGAGCGCCGGCGTGCCGATGCTCACCGGCGGCGACGAAGTCCTGCGCACCCAGTTCGGCAACAACAACACCTACAACCTGGATTCGGCCGCGAACTGGCTGTACTGGACCCGCGACAGCGTCGAGGCCGACCACGAGACCTACAGCAAGCGCCTGATCGCCTTCCGCAAGGCGCATCCGGCGCTGCGTCCGGCCAATTTCTACAGCGGCGCGGACAGCAACGGCAACGTCATGGAGCAGTTGCGCTGGTTCAAGCCCGATGGGGTCCAGGCCGATGCGGCTTATTTCAACGGCACCGGCAATCACGCCATCGCCTGGCGCATCGACGGCAGCGAGTTCGCCGATCCGGCCAGCGCGATCTATGTCGCCTACAACGCCTGGTCCGGGCCGGTGAACTTCGTCCTGCCCTGGCCCGGCAACGGCAAGCAGTGGTACCGCGTCACCGACACCGCGACCTGGAACGAAGGTCCGAACGCGGTCGCGCTGCCGGGCTCGGAAACCCTGATCGGCGGCGAGAACGTCACCTATGGCTTGCAGGCCCGTTCGCTGCTGCTGTTGATCGCCAGGTAATCTGCGCAACCGCCACCTGATCGCGAGCGCCGTGCCTCCAGCATGGCCGCGATCGCCGCGCAGTCGCGTTGTATGGGCTGATCCGCGCTCGGAACGCGGGCGACGACGCGTGTCGCCGGTCACGTTCCGCATCGCGACCGCGTCGGTTCCGACACGCCGAGGCCCATCGAAGGCCAAGGAGGCCGCTATGTGGCAGTTCCAGACCATCCGCAATCCGAGCGAAGCCTCGCTGTGGTTCAGCGACGGCTTGCCCATCGGCACCTGGCGCGGCGGCAAGGGCGTATCGAGCCGTCTGATCGTCGACGGCGAGGGTTTTCTCGACGTCACCGATTTCCAGAACGGTTTTCCGTCCGGGCCGGTGATGGATTTCGTCGACTTCAACGGCGCCGACTTCGACTACACGCCCAACCCCACCGCCAGCTTCGACCTGTACCTGCCCGGCGACGGCAGCTTCACGGTGACGGCAGTCGCGACCGGGGTCAACCAGTCCGGCCAGCTCAAGCCGCTGCCGGTGATCGCGGCCGCCGATGCGGCTTATCTGGACACGATGATCGCCGGCAAATACGTGCCGTATCAGAACATCCCGGATGCGCCCGGCAAGAGCTTCGCCCAGATCGCCTCGCTCGGCGCGCAGTTCTTCCCGTTCACGCCGTACAGCTTCCAACTGGCGATGTCGATCTACGACTGGACCACGGCCTCGTTCACCCGCATGGTCTTGATGAAGATCTTCGAGTACACCGGCATCGCGCAGACGCCGCTGCCGCTGGACCAGGGCAGCATCGCCAACGCGATCTGGGAATCGAACTGGAACACCTACAACCCCAGCGACCCGGACTACATGCACTCGTTCATCATGACGCCGGCCTCGTCGCTGGCCGACGTGCAGTCGCAACTCGCCGCGGTGGCGACCCAGCTGCAGCAGTTCAGCGACGTCGAGAACCGCCTGCTCGCCGCGGCCTACCAGTCGATGCCGCGCACCAGCATCGTCGACCAGCCGCAGCTCTTCAGTGGGCAGATGGACATCTACCAGCTGGGCATGGAGCATTTCGGCATCGAGTTCCTGCAATGCCCGCTCAATGCCGGCCCCGACACGCTGCCGTTGCAGATCGATTTCGATGTGGCCATCGCCGACTACATCCAGCCCGGCGACACCATCACCACCAAGATGGTCTGGAGCTTCGGCAGCAGCATGGCCGAGGCGATGCAGTACCAGAACGGCATCGTCCTGATCGCCAATCCGCCCGAAGGCGCCTGGGTCTGGGATGCCGCCAGCTACATCACCCCGCTGTCGGACGACCCGAGCAAGATCGAGTACACCTTCGCCCCGGGGACTTCGTTCGTGGTGCAGTCGGTCGAACAGACCCAGAACAACGGCGTCGACGTCTGGGTCATCACCTTGTTGGCACCGAGCGCTTGAGCGCGCCCGACGCAGTCAACCCGGCGGCGACTCGCGCAGCCGCTTGCGGTAATCGCTTGGCGCGCTGTCGAACGGACGCCGGAAACTGCGGCTGAAGGCCGGCTCGGAACCGTAGCCGACCCGCGCGGCGATCTGCGATCGGCATCCGATTGCGGCGTTTCGGTCACGCCGCGGCCGCGACAGAGCCCTACGTTAAGCGCTCCGGCCGGCACGGCCACAAGCCGGTCGTGGGGCGGCGTTGCGAACCTGTAACCCCCGCCCGCGGCTTCACGGCGGCATCCGCGCGGGCGTGAAACGCTCGCCGCTCGCAGAACAGGCTCAGGACCAGTCCTCCGGGCCGCCACGCCAACGGCGCCCCATACACCCAGGTGTTGGCACCACCATTCGGGAATACGAACATGAGCAGTCAACCGACCATCGTCCTCGTCCACGGCTTCTGGGGCGGCGCGGCCCACTGGAACCGCGTCATCGTCGAACTCGCGCGCAAGGGGCATTCCGTCCGCGCGGTCGAGCTGCCGCTGACCTCGCTTGCCGACGACGTCGAGCGCACCCGCAAGATGGTCGCCCAAGTCGACGGGCCGGTGCTGCTGGTCGGCCATTCCTACGGCGGCGCGGTGATCACCGAGGCCGGCAATCATCCGAACGTGGCCGGGCTGGTCTATATCGCCGCATTCGCGCCGGACGCCGGCGAAAGCCCCGGCGGCATCACCCAGCAGGCCGTGCCGCAGGCGGCGCCGGACCTCGCGCCGGACAGCGACGGCTATCTGTGGCTGAGCGCGGACAAGTTCCACCAGGATTTCTGCCAGGACCTCAGCGCCGACGAAGGCCTGGTCATGGGCGTGACCCAGAAGGCGCCGTTGGCGAGCACCTTCGGCGACACGGTCACGACCCCTGCGTGGAAGAGCAAGCCGAGCTGGTACCAGATCTCCAGCGAGGACCGGATGATCTCGCCGGAAAACCAGCGGCGCATGTCGGCGCGTTTGAACGCACGCAAGGTGATCGAGCTCGATGCGAGCCACGCCTCGCTGGCTTCGCGTCCGCTCGAAGTTTCGGCCCTGATCGAGGAAGCCGCCGCGGCGGTGGCTTCGCGCTGACCGCGGCTACGGCGAGCGGGACGGTTGCGTCCCGCTGCGCTGGGGCTACGTCGTAGTTGCGGATTCTCGGTCGCGGCTAGCGCCGCTCCTACCCGGAAGCACGCGGCCCATGCGACATCGCCAAATAACGGCTCGGCGGCATGCCGATCAGGCGCTTGAACATGGTGGTGAACGCCGAGGCGCTTTCGTAGCCCAGGTCCAGCGCCAACGCGGTGATCGCCTCGCCCGCGGCCAGGCGCGGCAGGGCGGCGAAGATCGCCGCCTGCCGGCACCACTGGGCGAAGCTGGTGCCGGTTTCGCTGCGGAAACGGCGGGTGAAGGTGCGCCGGCTCATCGCCAGGTCGCGGCACCAATCGTCGATGGTGTCGTGCGGCGACGGATGCGCGAGATAGGTGCGGCAGCGCTTGGCCAGGCGCGCATCGGCCGGGAACGGAATGTCCAGCGGCAACACCGGCGCGCGCTCGATCTCCTGCACGATCAGCGAATAGATCAGGTCGGGCCGCGAACCGCGTTCGGCCTGCAGCGGCAGGTCGAGGGTTTCCAGCAGCAACTGCCGCATCAGCGGCGACACCCCGATCACCCGGCAATCCTGCGGCAGCGCCGCGCTGACCTCGGGTTCGATATACACACTGCGGGTGCTGATCGCGACCAGCACGTGCACGTCGTGGGCCATGCCGGCCGGGATCCAGGCCGCACGCTCCGGCGGCACGATCCAGCGCCCGGTCTCGGTGCCCACCACCATGATGCCGTGCGCGGAGTACAACAGCTGCGAGCGGCGATGGCGATGGCGGGCGATGCGGCGATGGGCCGGATAATCGTTCGAGGTCGCGACGATCCGACCCGGCAAGATGTCGACCTGGGTCGGATGGACATTGCGCATTGGCCCGATCTCGAAGATTGTTGACCTGAACAATAGTGCGGGCATGCGCACGGCGGCGTCTACTGGGCGCCATGAACACGCTCGATACTCCCCATACGCGGGCCGATACGCCGGCCGACATCCTGATCGATACGCCTGCGACCGCCGCGCTGCCCGTCTTCGAGGCCGGCGAGAAGCCCGCCGAAGCCGCGGGACGCATCGCTTTGCCGATCCTGGCGATGCTCAGCGTCTGCCACCTGCTCAACGACATGATCCAGTCCTTGCTGCCGGCGATCTATCCGCTGCTGAAGGACGCGTTCAAGCTCGATTTCGGCCAGATCGGCCTGATCACCCTGACCTTCCAGGTCACCGCCTCGCTGCTGCAGCCCTTGGTCGGCATCTACACCGACAAACGGCCGATGCCCTACTCGCTCGCGATCGGCATGGGCTTCACCCTGACCGGCCTGCTGCTGTTGTCGCGCGCTTCGAGCTTCCCGATGCTGTTGCTCGCCGCGGCCCTGGTCGGCTCGGGCTCGTCGGTGTTCCACCCCGAATCCTCGCGCGTCGCGCGCATGGCCTCGGGCGGCCGCCACGGCCTGGCCCAGTCGCTGTTCCAGGTCGGCGGCAACGTCGGTTCCGCGCTCGGCCCCCTGCTCGCCGCTTTCGTGGTGATGCCGCGCGGCCAGGGCAGCGTCGGCTGGTTCGCGTTCGCCGCGCTGACCGCGATCGTGATCCTGAGCCGCATCGGCGTGTGGTACCGCGAGCAGATCCCGGCGCAGCGCAAGAAACAGGCGAACGCCGCGCGCGCGACCCTGCCTCGCAAGACCATCGCCCGCAGCATGGCCGTGCTGGCGGTGCTGATCTTCTCCAAGTACTTCTACATGGCCAGCCTGTCGAGCTACTACACCTTCTACCTGATGGAAAAATTCCAGCTCAAGGCGCAGGACGCGCAGGTGCACCTGTTCGTCTTCCTCGGCGCGGTCGCCGCCGGCACCCTGCTCGGCGGGCCGATCGGCGACCGCATCGGCCGCCGCTACGTGATCTGGTTTTCGATCCTCGGCGTGCTGCCCTTCACTCTGCTGCTGCCGCATGCCGACCTGTTCTGGACCACGGCGCTGACGGTGGTGATCGGTCTGGTCCTGGCCTCGGCGTTCTCGGCGATCCTGGTCTATGCGCAGGAACTGGTGCCGGGCCGCACCGGCGTCATCGCCGGCCTGTTCTTCGGCTTCGCCTTCGGCATGGGCGGCCTGGGCGCCGCGGCCCTGGGACAGCTCGCCGACCGCATCGGCATCGAGGCCGTGTACGGTCTGTGCGCCTATCTGCCGGCGATCGGCCTGCTGGCCTGGTTCCTGCCGAAGCTGGAGAAACCGGCTGCCGGGGCCTGACTTCGGCTCGATCGCGGTCGTCTCGCAGCCTGAGAATGTTTCGTCGCATCATGCGCCATGCATCAGCATTCGCTGTTCGACACCGACCCGCAGCAACCGATCCGCGACGCCGAAGGCGGCGTGCGCTATCTGCCGGGCGTGTTCGATGGCGAGTGGTCGATGCGGCTGTTCGCGACCCTGCTCGAACAGGCGGCGTGGACCTCGCAGCAACGCATGATGTACGAGCGGCTGGTCGACGTGCCGCGGCGCATGGCGATGTACCGTCTCGACCGCGACGCCCTGCCGCCGATGCTCGGCGCCACCGCCGAACGCGTCGGCGAACTGTTGCAGGCACCGTTCAACAGCGTCGGCCTGAATCTATATCGCGACGGCCGCGACAGCGTCGCGCTGCACAACGACAAGCTGCACAACCTCGCACCGGGCCGGCCGATCGCGGTGCTCTCGCTCGGGGCGACCCGGCGCATGACGGTACGGGCCAAGCGGGCACCGCACGCCACCTGGCAGCTGCAACTCGAATCCGGCAGCCTGGTGGTCATGAGCCATGCCTCGCAGCAGCACTACGACCACGGCATACCGAAGGCGCCCGGCGTGCTCGACCCGCGCATCAGCCTGGCGTTCCGGGTGCGCACCGACTGAGTGCGCACCGACCGGACACCAAGCACTGAGCCGCGCGCCGGCTCAGTCCTCGGTCGACGCCTGCAGTGCCGCGGCCAGCGCCGCATCGCCGGAGACCAGATCGTTCCAGCTCAAGGCGAGGCCTTTGCGCCGGCCTTTCTCGGACAGTTTCAGGCCATCGGGATCGAGCGTCAGCGTGTACAGCTTGCCGTCGATCTCCACTTCGCGTCGCAGCGGCTTGTCGAGTCGGGTCATGATCGTATCGCTCCTGTGGTGTGGCGAATGCCGGTGTCGGGCCTTGCTCGCCTATCTGTCGGTGTCGATCTGCCTGTCTGCCATGGCCGCGCCGGCCGAACCCTCAGCCCCGCGAACCGGTCGCGCGATACCAGTCCAGCAAGGCCTCGGGCAAGCGCGGTTCCAGCTCGACGCCCAAGGCGGCATGCGCATCGAGCGAGTCGAGCAGCTTGCGCCGCAGCGCCTGCAATTCGGGTTGATCGAGCAATGACACGTCGCCTTGCAGCTGCGCCATCAAGGCTGCGCTGCGGTCGCAGAGGCTGTCGCCCTGGGCGGCGAGTTCGCGCCGCAGCCAGGCACGCAACGGGCGATGCACGCTGTGCCCTGTCGCTTGCAGGCGCGACGCCTCCTCGGTCAGCGCTCGATAGGCGCCGCGATACCACTCGCTGTGGCCGCCGGCCCGCACGTTCACCGTCAGCGGCGCCGGCGCGTTGTGGTCGATCAGGCGATGATGCAGGTCCAGCTCCAGCTTGCGCGCGTCGCGCACGGTCTCGGTCTCGACCAGGAAGGCCTGGTCCAGATCGAAGAACTCGAAAAAGCGCGCCTGCAGCGCCTGGATGCGGCCCAGCGGCCCGCGCGAGAAACCCAGCTTGAGCAGGTCTTCGTAGGCGCAGGGCAGCACGTACAGATAACAGACGCCTTCGCTGGCGCTGCGTATTACCGCGGGATCGGACGAGCGGATGGCGCGCATGGGCTTAGCATCGCCGATTGCCGGTGAAGCCGAAAGCATGCTCGCTGGAGGCCTCGCTGCGATGCGGAAAACTGTGCGCAAGACCTCCGATTCGCGGATCCCTTGCGGCTGCCTTCGGGGCAGGCTCATGCGCGGTCCGCGACCCCGCTGACGCCGGCGCTCCTGGCGCAATGCACGCAACAGTAAAAGGTGCCGTCGTCCTCGATGCCGTGTCCGACGATGCGGCAATCGCAATGCGCGCACCGCGGCGCCATCGCATGGATCGCGCACTCGAACGAATCGAAGGTGCCGCTGCGCTTACCCATGGATACGGTGAAGGTCTTGTCGTACTGGTTTCCGCAAACATCGCAAACGGCCATGACCGGCTCCTGTTGAGTGGCGGTGCGGCATTCGGCAGCCGCGGCTCTCGCAACTTACTCGCGCTTGGGCGGCGTGCGCTTGGGCGGCGGGCCGCGGCTCGATGAACGAGCGAACTCGCGCTCGTCGGACTGCAAGGAGCGCACTTTCACGATCTCGTCGAGCCACAGATAGGCCACATGGCCTTCGCCGTGAAGGTCTTCCAGCCGCAGCACCGCGTTGGCGCCCTCGTTGCCGTCGGCATCGAGAAAGGTCTGCAGGCTCGGCCGGGTCGCGACGACCCCGACCTGCCGACTGCCATCGACCAGAACGATATCGACCAAACCTTCGTCGGGCAGCCGCTCGATCAAGAGGCTCAATCGGCGGATCTCGGCGGGATCGGTATGGACACGATCGGCTAGCTGGGTCATCGCTCCGTCCTATGCGGCCGGCAGGCCGGGGAATGCCTGCTGTCGCCGAACATGATGTCGCTGGTGATGTCGCTTACGCTTACTTGCTGCTGGTGCTCTTGGTCGCAACCAGAGCCGTGCTGTCGACGTTCTTGACGCCGTCGACCTTGCGGGCGACGTCGACCGCCTTGGCGGCCTCGGCCTTGCCGTCGACATGTCCGGACAGCTTGACGACGCCGTTGACGGTTTCGACGTTGATGTCGGTGCCGGACACGCCCTTGGCGGCCAACAGCTCGGCCTTGACCTTGGTGGTGATCCAGGTGTCGCTGACCGGCTGCGCCGATTCGTTGCCGGTCGCGGTGGCTGGGTCGTTGACGCCGGCCGCCGATTGCGGCGCCGCCAGGGCGGTGCCGGACACGGCCAGGACCAATGCGAAACTCGCGAGACGTATGGATTTCATGATGGAGTCCTCAACTATGGGGAGACTTTCGCCCGGCGCCGAAACTGTTACCAAGGTCGCAACCCTGGCTATGCGCGGAGCGGGCCTTTTCGCTCTCTTCAGGTTCGAAGACCACTGGCAGACTTGCACTCGATGATGCGTGCACTCAATGATGGTCTTTGCGGCCCGAGCCGGATTTCTTGCCGCCGCCGTCCTGCTTGTTGACGGTGGCCCAGGCGCGCTCCTCGGCTTCTTTCTGCGACACGCCGTCCTTCTTGTACTGCTGTTCGATATGTTCGGCCTGGCGTTTCTGCTTGTCGGTGTAGGAGGATTTATCTCCGCGAGACATGACCGCTCTCCTGTTCCAGAACGCATGAATGACGATGCGACGCTAACCGCCGCGGAGTTAAGGCCAGGACAGCGCGCCGTTAGCGCCGAGTGTTGGATTCATCTGCGCACCGTCACGACGATCCGCGGTCACCGACGCCTCACACGGTGCCGGTTATCAAAAAGGCAGGCCGAAACTGATCGAAAACCGATCGGGGAGCGCATTCATGGAACTGCTGAATCAACTCTGGGTGGTCGGCAGCACCGCTTATGCGATGGCGCTGGGCGGAACCATCGGCCTGGAGCGCGAGCTGAAGAATCGACCGGCCGGATTCCGCACCCACATGCTGGTCGCGGGCGCCTCCTCGCTGCTGGTCGGCGTGGGCCAGTTGGCGATCATGGACCCACGTTTCCACATGCCCTTCCTGGTCAACATCGACCCCTTGCGCCTGGTCGAAGCGGTCGTAGCGGGCGTGTCGTTCATCGGCGCCGGCACCATCTTCGCCCAGCGCGGCGGCCAGGCGATCTCCGGCATCACCACCGCGGCCTCGTTGTTGATGGTCGCGGTGATCGGCGCCAGCACCGGCCTGCGTTATCACCTGCTCGCGTTCGCCGCGACCGTGCTGACCTTGCTGGTCCTGTTCCTGCTCAACCTCGCCGAGCGCAAGGTGGGCACGAAACCGCCGCGCGGATCCTCCTGAGGCTTCATATCGTCGGCAAACGCTGGCGACTGTCGGCGAAGCCTTCCCACGGATCGCTGCGCAGACGCGACGCGCGGCGCAGCGCCTTGGCCAGATCGAAGTCGCTCGAAGAACGCGCACGCGAAAATTCGCCCCACCGCAGCGGCATCGCCACCGGCGCGCCCTCGCGTGCGCGCAGCGACCAACTCGCCACGCTGGTGGCGCCGCGCGCATTGCGCAGCCAGTCGATGAAGATGCGGCCCTTGCGCGCGGCCTTGGATGCGGTCGCGAGATAGCGCAGCGGCGACTGCGCGGCCATGGCGTCGGCGAAGGCTTCGCTGAAGGCCTTCGCCTCGGCCCAATCGGGCCTGGGCCGGATCGGCACCACCACGTGCACGCCCTTGCCGCCGGACAATCGCGGCCAACTGTCGAGTCCGATCTCGGCGAGCCGGTCGCGCACTTCGCGCGCGGCACGTTTGAGCTCGCTCCAGGCGATGTCCTCGGCCGGGTCCAGATCGAACACCAGGCGGTCCGGCTTGTCCGGCGCCTGCCGCTTCGCGCCCCAGGGATGGAATTCGAGAGTGTTCATCTGCACCAGCGCGAGCACGCCCTTGATGTCGCGCACGTAGACGTAGTCGGCCTGGCCGGCGGACTCGCGCAGGCTCACCGGATGCACCCCGGCGCCGAGGCTGTCGGCATGGTGTTTCTGGAAGAAACACTGGGCAGCGATGCCGTCCGGACAGCGCAGCAAGGACAGCGGACGATCCATCAATTCCGGCAGCAACCAGGCTTCGACCGCGCGGTAATAGTCGGCGACCTCGCCTTTGCTGATCTTCGCGCCGGGATAGACGATGCGTTCGGGATGGCTGAGCCGGGTCTCGCTCATCGATGTCTCCTTCGAGGGTCGGGCGCGCCGCGTTCCCGAGCGTCGCGATTTCGGCTCGGCCTGGGCGGCGGCGACGGCGGCGCTCAGGTCGGAGGCCTGCTTGTCTTCGCGCAGACGCAGAAAACTGGCCTGGCGGATCAAGCCTTCCTTGCCTCGCCCGCGCGAATGCACGTCGACGACCAGATCGGGCTCGACCCAACGCACCGAGCGCCGCGGGAACGGCACGTGTTCGGGCAGCTCCACCACCGCCTCTTCGCGGCCCAGTGCCTGCAGGCGTTTGCTCAGGCTGCGCAACACGGCATCGCTGAATCCGCTGCCTACGCGGCCGACGTACTCCAGGCCGTCGATGCCGGGACGGGCCAGCAGCAGAGCACCGAATCCATGCCGGCTGTTCTTCGGCGGGGTGTGGCCGACGACGATGAACTCCTCGTCGGCGACATGCTTGAGCTTGATCCAGGCCTGGCTGCGGCCGCCACGGTACGGCGCATCGGCGCGCTTGCAGATGATGCCTTCCAGGCCGGCCTCGACGCTCGCTGCGAGCACCTGTTCGGCCGAGCCCTCGACATGCTCGCTGAACGCCAGCGCGTGCGAGCTCGAGGCCGCCAACAGCTCGCGCAGCAAGTCGCGGCGCTGCGACTGCGCCGCGGCGCGCAGATCGATGCCGTCCAGGTACAGCAGGTCGAAGATCACATAGCGCAGGGACTCCAGTCGCCCGGCTTCGAGCAAGCGCTGCAACTCGCCGAAATCGCTGCGTCCGGTGCGGTCGGCGGCGATCAGCTCGCCGTCGAAGATCGCGCTACGCACCGGCAGGCCGGCGATGACCTCGGCCAGATGCGCAAACCGCTCGCTCCAATCGACCTTGTTGCGCGATTGCAGGCGCACCCCGCGTTGCACGTAGGCGAGCATGCGGTAGCCGTCCCATTTGACCTCGAACTGCCAATCGCCACCGCTCGGCGGGTAATCGCGCAGGGTCGCCAACTGCAATTCGATGTCCTTGGGCATCGTCACCGCGACTGCGCCGGGCAAGGCCATGGCAGCCCTGCGCCAAGCGGCCGATACGCGCCCCTTCGCCGCTGCTGCACGCGGTTTCCCGGCCGCGGCCTTTTTCGCTGCCTTCTTTGCGGCTTTCTTCGCTGCCTTCTTCGCTGCCGGTTTCGCGACCGGCTCCGCGGTCTGGACCGGTTCGTCGAGCATGCGGTCGGCATCGCTGTCGCGCACATGCTCGTCGTTGCGCTTGATCAACAACCATTGCGGTTGCTTGCCGGACGGTCGGGTGCGCACCAGGGTGAAGCGGCCGTGCAGGCGCTCGCCGTCGAGTTCGAAATCGAGCTTGCCGGCGGCGATCTGGCCGAGCGCATTCTCGTCGGTGCGCCAGGTGCCGCGATCGAAGATGTCGACATGGCCGGCGCCGTACTGGCCTGGCGGGATATCGCCCTCGAAATCGGCATAGGAAAGCGGATGGTCTTCGACCTCGACCGCGAGCCGACGCTCGCCGGCACGCAGCGACGGCCCCTTGGGCACCGCCCAACTCTTGAGCACGCCGTCGGCTTCGAGGCGGAAGTCGTAGTGGCGGGCGCGCGCATGATGCAGCTGGACCACGAAGATCGGCGCCTTGCGCCGGACGCGGCGTGCGCGGCTGCGGTCGGCGTCCGGCTCCGGGGTGGCGTCGAAGCGGCGTTTGCGGACGTAGTCGCGCAGAGTCACGGCGCAGTCCCTAGACCCGGGCCATCACGCCGACTTGCGCGCGCGCTTCTTGGTCGCCTTCGCGGTCTTCTTGGCGGCGGCCTTCTTGGCAGGGCGCTTGCCCGCGCCCTGCCCGCCTTTCTTCTCCAGGCTGCGCTTGAGCAGCTCGGCGAAGTCGATGACGTTGGTCGCGGCGTTCTCCGGCAGTTTCGATTCGTCGACGGGCTTGCCGCGCACCACCTTCTTCGACTTCACCCGTTGTTCGATGACCTTGTGCAGGCGCTGGCGGAAATCGTCCTTGTAGCTCTCAGGCTTCCACTCGCCGCTCATCGACTTGATCAGCTGTTCGGCCATCTCGACCTCGCGCGAGGAAATCTTCCACTTCGCCAACGCGCCTTCGGGCAGTTTGTAGTCGCTCGGGTCGACCAGTTCCTGGGCGTAGCGCAGGATCATCAACATCAGGGCGTCGTCGTGCGGCGCCACCGCAGCCAGGTACTCGCGGGTACGGATCACCACCCGGCCGATGCCGACCATGCCGGTGCGCTTGAGCACCTCGCGCAGCAGGACGTAGCCCTTCTCGGCTTTCTTGCCCGGTTCCAGCACATAGGGTTTTTCGTAGAACTGGGCGCCGATCGAGGCGGCCTCGACGAAGGCGTCGATGTCGACGGTTTCCTTGTGGTCGGGCGCGGCCGCGGCGATGTCGGCTTCCTCGATCACCACGTAACTGCCCTTGTCGTACTCGAAGGCCTTGACGATCTCCTTCCACGGCACTTCCTCGCCGGTCTCCTCGTTGACCCGCTCGTAGCGGATCGGCGCCTTGTTGCGGCTGTCGAGCATGCGGAAATGCAGATCGACCCGGCGTTCACCGGTCATCAGCTTGACCGGGATGTTGAGCAGTCCGAACGACAGGGTTCCGGTCCAGATCGGGCGCGCCATGGCTACCTCGCAAAGCCGGCTCGCATCGCCGGCGGGAACATCGGCCTTCGACTGTGCCGCTGCGAGCGTTGAACCGGGGTGAACGAAGGCACCTTCGTGCCGCCCTCAGCCAAACCATCAGGCGGCATGGCGCCGCCTGCGGTCTTCACGGTATTCGCAGCTCGCCGGGTCCTGACCCTGCCTCCTGCGCTGCCGCGCCGCCGCGCTGCACCGCGGCGGCCGCGACAACGCAGGGCCGCGCTCCCCAGTCATCACAACATCCGACTGCGCGCCTGCTCGGCGCGCGCCGCGCCGATCGCGGTCTCGACCTGCTTGACCTCTTCCGGCGGCGGCAACACCGCCGGCAGCCCGAGCGATTCGATCCACAGCTCGCGGGTCCAACCGGTGGTGTGGTAGAGGTGATGGTCTTCGTCGGACTCGACCGCCTCGTGAGCCTGCTTCAGCACCTCCAGGCCGTCGCCCTTCGCGTGCTCGACCAGGTGGCCGATCAGTTCCCAGTTCATATGGTCCTTGGTCTCGGCCAGCACCACGCATTCGGCTGCGACCAACTGCGCAGCGTCGGCGTCACCGGCCTTCTGCGCCATGCGGATCGCCTTTTCCAGGGACTGGCCGATATGGGCGACGACCTCGCGCCCCGGCGTGCGCTCCTTCGGGTCCAGGCCGAGCTCCTTGAACACGTTGAGCAGTACTCGCTCGTGAGTGCGGGTCTCGTCCAGATAGCCTTGCCATTCCCGGTGCAGATCGTCGTTGACCGCGCATTCGACCGCGGCCTGGTAGATCTTGATGCCGCCCTGCTCGGTCTCCAGCGCCTGATACAGCAGCTCACGGACTTGCGGGGCGTGCGGCTGAGTCTTCTTCATGGTCGGTGTCCTCATCCTCGGGAAAAGAAGGTTCATCGGGCGAGCGCGGCCTGCCGATGCGGGCGTTGCGGGCCAGGCGCTCGTAGCGTTGGCGGAACTTCTCCAGCGTGTCCTCGTCGAGTTCCTCCAGATCGAGCAAGGCGTCCTCGGCGGCCTGGGTCGCGCGTATCAACTCGTCGAGCTTGATCTGCACCGCGGCGGCGTCGCGGTTCTGCGAGTTCTGGATCAGGAACACCATCAGGAAGGTGATGATGGTCGTGCCGGTATTGATGACCAGCTGCCAGGTATCGCTGAAGCCGAACAACGGGCCGGCGACGACCCAGGCCAGCACTACCCCGATCGCGAGACCGAAACACAGTGGATGCCCGGTAAAGCGGCAGGCCGCCTTCGCGCCGCGCTCGAAAGCGTGGCGCAGGCTCATGGGCGCGAAGTCCGATGTTCGAGCCGGCTCCAGGCCGCCTCGACCACGGTGCGGGCTTCGTCCCAGTCCAGGCGCGAGGCTCCGCGGGTGCGGCGATAGCACACGCCGATGCCGTCCTGCATCTCCTCCAGGGTCCGGCCGCGGCTGCGCATATAAGCATCCAGGCCGACTTTCACCGCGGGCTCGTAGTCGCTGTAGCGCAACCCCGGCCGATCGATCAGGCCGCGATAGTGATTGCGCCAATAGGTCAGCTCGGAATCGAGGTCCAGCACTTCCAGCAAGGGCGCCGAATCCGCGGCATCGCTGGTCGACGATTCGATCGTCGAAACATCCGCCTCGTGAAAACGGTTCGCATAGACGGTCATGATCGACTCCTCAGAGCAAGAGCCCGGCGCATGGCGAGCGAACAGATGCGTGGGCAGGACCGGCAGGGTGAGCATCACCCGATGCCGCGTTGGACCGATGGACGCGATGTCCTGGCGCGGCACGCTCGCTGGTGGACGTATCGACTGCGGAACTACCTTGCCATTGCGGCACGCGAAGAAAACGTCATCGCCGGGGCGAAATATTTTCGATTCGTTCATCAAGTTCAAGGCCGTCCTTCTCGTTCGCTTAACGCTTCAGCGAGGAACGGCGACGCAGTTCGCAGTCGCGCCTATCGAGGCGACGAAATGGATCGACGGGCGCGATATGTCGACACTGGCGATGCGGGTAAATGGGTCGACGGATTGCCGTGCATCCAACAGGTCGCGCGCATTCAGGAGATCGTAGCCGTTGCGGTTGCGGTTGCCGTTGCGGTTGCCGTTGCCGTTGCCCTTGCCCTTGCCGTGCCGAGATTTTGATCCGCTTGGCTTTGTAGCTTTGCCGGTAAATCGAAGACCCGTAGGGCGGCCCGCATGGATGCGGGCCGTGCGCAAGCAGGCCATGGATGGCCTGTCTGGAGCATCCCTGCGTTGGCTTCGATCGCGCGGGCTTGTGCCCTTGCAGGGAAGGCCTCCCTTTGGTTAGCTTTGACCGAAGGAACTCCCTGTGGGACTTTTGGGCCAGCAAAAGAAAGTAACCCGGCCGCGTCAGCGGACGGAAGCTTTGCTCTTGCTTGAGGAGTGCGCCGGAGGTCGGCAGGACGTGGTCGCGGCTCGCGCCGCTCCTACCCTAGAAGCGGCGACCACGGCGCCTCAACCTCGCGGCGCTCCCGACTGGAACCAGGGTAGGAGCGGCGCAAGCCGCGACATCGTTGTTGCGGTCTCGCTTCGGATCGACCGAGCAAGATCAGGATCAGGATCAGGATCAAACGCGAAAAGCTTCCGCCACTAAAGCGGCGGGTTACTTTCTTTTGTCTAAAGCAACAAAAGAAAGGTAAGGCGGTCTCTAAGCTTAAGTGCATCACCCACCGAAGGGTTCTGCACATGGGCCACCACTACACCCACCTGAGTCCCGAAGAGCGCGGCGCCATCATGGCCTGGGTCCGCCAAGGTCTCAGCGCC
>NZ_JBQJIN010000028.1:0-77351 GCF_052078695.1 Lysobacter sp. CA196
GGGTAAGCCTGGACATCCGTATGCCGGCGGAGGTGTTTCTGGAGAAGCTTTACAGGCGGCCGGTGAACTTCTCTATTGAGGACGTGCTTGCGGTGGGGTGATGCACTTGGATGTTGACTCCGCCAACCAAAGAAAAATGCTTTTCTTTGAATCACAAGCCCGCACGTTCGATGCCGACGCAGGGCTTTTTCATACGGGACATCCCTGTCCCGATGAAAAACGGCCTGCATCCATGCAGGCCGCCCTCCGGGTCTTCTATGGCCTTCGCTAGTGCGAAGCGACGCACGGCAACGACAACGGCAACGGCAACGGCAACGGCAAAATCTTTACAGCCACGGCGATGTCCACAACACGTGCGACGGCAACGACGAGAACTTTGTAGGAACGACGTAAGTCGCGACCGCGCGGCCTTGGCTTCGCGCCAAAACTCGCCACCCGAAGATTAGGAACGGCGCCTACGCCCCAACCAGCCGAAACGCCGCCCCGCCGCACTCAGCGGCGCGCGACGATGACGATGTCGCCGCCGGAGGATTCATCCACCGCGACCGGATACAGCTCTTCGAGGGCCTCGACGAAGGCATGCGGGTCGTCGCTGCGGAATACGCCGCTGACTCGCAGGCGCGCCACTTGTTCACCGCCGAGGACCATGCGCCGGCGGCTGTAGCGGTTGAACTCGGCAACCGCCGCCGACAAGGCCTGGTCTTCGAACACCAGCTTGCCCGACAGCCAGGTCGGCAAGGCGCCGGGCGCCGCCGCCGGCAGTCGCTGCAGCGGTTGGTGCTTGCCGAGGCGGGCCTTCTGTCCCGGGTCGAGGGTGCCGAGCGCGGCCTGTTTGGCGTCGGCGGCCGGTGCCGCCAGCAAGGCGACCCGACCTTCGACCAGGGCCACCTCGGTCGTATCGTTGCGTCGGTACACCTCGAACTCGGTGCCGACCGCGCGAACGCTGCCGTCCTGGGTATGCACCAGGAACGGACGCGTCGCCTTGGCCACACGGAAATAAGCGCGGCCATGGTCGAGGACGATACGCCGCTGATCGCCGGAGAAATCGACGACCAGACGGCTGTCGGTGTCCATGCTCACGCGCGAACCGTCGTCGAGGGCGATGGTGCGGCTTTCGCCGACCTGGGTGAGGTAGACGGTCTCCACCACCGGCCGTTGCAGCCAGCGCGGCACCACCGCGGCCAGGGCCACCACTGCGGCGAGCGCGCCGGCGCCCCAGGCGTAACGCACCCAGGCGGCGGGCACCTGGCGGCGGCGCTTCGGCAATGCCGGCGCCACCGCCGCCGCATCGCGCAGGCGTTCGGCGATCTGCGGATGCTGGGCATGCTCGCCCGCGGCCGACCACAGCCGCTCGATGCGCTCGTAGGCGGCGCGATGGCGCGCATCGGCGGCCATCCAGCGCTGCCAGCCCTGGCGGTCGCTCTCGGCGACGTCGTCGGCGCGCAGGCGCGCGAACCAGGTCGCGGCCTGGCGTCGGAACGGGTCGCCGCCTTCGATCACGTTGAGACGCGGCGGTTTCACGAGTCTCCCAGGCGCGTATCGAAATGCAGCAAGGCGCGCATCATGTTTTTCTCCACTGCGCTCACACTGATCTCCAAACGTTTGGCGATGGCGCTATAGGTCAGGCCTTCGTAGCGCTGCAGCAGGAACACCTGGCGGCAGCGCGGCGACAACTCGTCCAGCGCCACCAGGAATGCCTGCAGGCGGCGGCTACCTTCGTAGACGCATTCGCCGTGCGGGTCCTCACTCGGCCAATCCTTCGCGACTTCGTCGATCGACACGTGCTGGAACACCTGATGACTCTTGTCGCGGCGGAAGCGGTCGCGCAACAGGTTCGAGGCGATCTGCAGCAAAAACGCCTCGACGTTGAGCACGCCGGTCAGCGACGGCATCCGCACCAGCCGCACCAGGGCTTCCTGGGCCAGGTCTTCGGCGTCGTCGGCCGATTGCAGATGGCGCGAGAAATAGCGGACCAGGGCTGGACGGTAGCGCGCGATCAGCAGCGGCAGATCGGCGGCGCACGAGGCATCGGAAGCACCCAGCGTATCGCCGGCTTCGCCGCTGTTCATGGCCCCTCCCCCGCTACCGGACAAGCCGACGCTACGGCACCGGCCGGCCGCCGGCAAGCCTGCCGAAAGGCGAGTGAGGGATCCGTGGCAAGCTGCGTCTACATCGGTGGGGAAAGGACAACATTCGAAGGATCGAGCTCGCAGTCACTCATCGGGGAGCGTTGCAATGGGGATCGTTTCACAGCGTCGCGCAGCACAAGGCAGTCGATCGAACGGTACGGATTCGAACAAGCAGGCATCGGCGGGGGCCGATCCGAGGCAAACACTGAAGACAAACGCGCACACGCATTGCGCCCGGCGCCCCTTGTCGGTCGCGCTGAGCCTCGCGCTCGGCCTGTCGGCCCTGGTCGCCGCGGCGCCGGCGCTCGCGCAACAAACGCAGGACAGCGCGCATCACTACGCCTTGCCGAGCCAGTCGCTGGCCTCGGCGCTGAACCAGGTCGCGTCCTCGTCGGACGCACAGATCCTGGTTCCGCCGGACCTGGTGCGCGGCCGCATCGCCCCGGCCCTGTCCGGCCGCTACACCACCCGCGAGGCGGTTACCCGCCTGCTCGTCGGCAGCGGCCTGAGCTTCCGCGTCACCCAGAGCGGCGTCATCGCAATAGTGACTGCGCGCGAACCGGCGCCGCCCAAGGCCAAGCCGGCGAGCTCGCGCGAGCCGGCGGCCAAGGCCAAGGCGGAGCCCGATCCGACCGAACTGGCGGCAATCCAGGTCACCGGCTCGCGCATCAAGCGCGCCGAGATCGAAGGCCCTTCGCCGGTCACCGTGATCACTGCCGAACAGATGGAACGCGAGGGCCATGCCACCGTGTTCGAGGCGCTGGAGACCCTGGTGATGGCCAACGGCGCGGTCGAGACCGAGCTGTCGGGCGGGTTCTCCGCCAACGCCCATCCGCTCAATCTGCGCGGCCTGGGCCCGGGCCGCTCGCTGCTGTTGATCGACGGCCGCCGGGCCGCCGACTATCCCTTCCCGTACGAAGGCCGCAGCAACTTCCAGAACTTCGGCAACATCCCATCGGGCGCGGTCGAACGCATCGAGATACTCGCCGGCGGCGCATCCGCCATCTACGGCGCCGATGCGGTCTCCGGCGTGGTCAACATCGTGCTCAAGCGCAATTACCAGGGCGACGAGGTCAAGCTGCGCGCCGGCAGCAGCACCATGGGCGGGCGCGATCGCTTCGATCTGCAATGGACCGGCGGCAAGACCGGCGAGCGTTGGGGCGTCACCTACGCTTTCCAGGCCTATAACCAGGAGCTGTTGTACGGCTTCCAGCGCGACGACTGGGACCTGCGCGCCAATCCGAGCCCGGACCCGCGGCTCGGCGTGCAGCCCGACGCCGGCCTGCGCATCCGCCGCGGCAGCAGCAGTAGCAGCAGCCCGCTGATCGCGCCGCCGGCCGGCACCTGCGAGCGCTGGGGCGACGAGTTCCAACGCCACACCTACAAGCGCATCAGCTCCGGCAACGTGCAGAGCCTCGGCGATGCCTGCGGCACCTGGAAGGACGTCACCTACCAGCACCTGAGCAAGGGCAAGAACGAGCTGGCCGGTTACCTGTTCGGCACCTGGGATTTCACCGACGACCTTCAGGGCTGGGGCTCGGTGCAGGCCTGGCGTTCGCGGGTCGAATCGCTCGGCGGCTTCGAGAGCATCACCGGCCCGCACACCGACGGCGTCGGCCGTCGCGGCGATTTCTACGACCCGCAGTTCAACGCGGTGATCGCGCCGACGCGTTTGCTGACCCCGGTCGATCTCGGCGGCGTCGAGCAGATGAACCAGCACTACCGCGAACGCTCGCTCGACCTCGCGCTCGGCCTGCGCGGCAAGATCGGCGACCGCTGGGACTGGGACGCCACCGTCAGCCGCGCCGAGTACCAGTTCGAACGCACCCGCCGGCGCATGGTCGGCAACCTGGTCAACGATTATTTCTTCGGCAAGCAACTGGGCACTCGCCCGAACGGCGTGCCGATCTATCGCTTGAACCTGCCGCGCTGGTACCGGCCGATGACGCCGGAGGAATACGAGTCGATCTCCACCCTGGCCAAGTACGAGGCCCAGTCCTGGGTCAACACCGCCAGCTTCGTGCTCACCGGCGATCTGTTCGAGCTGCCGGCCGGTCCGGTCGGCGTGGCCACGGTGCTGGAAGCGAGCTCGCAGGGCTACGACCTGTCCAGCGATGCGCGCGTACAGCCCGGCGTGGTCCGGCTCTACAACCTCACCGGCACCAACGGCGGCGGCGAACGCGACCGTTATGCCGCGGGCGTGGAGTTCAGCATCCCGATCCTGAGCACGCTCAAAGGCAGCCTGGCCGGCCGCTTCGACAAGTACGACGACATCACCGCGGTCGACGACGCCAAGACCTGGAACGCCGGCCTGGAATGGCGCCCCACCGACAACCTGCTGATCCGCGGCGCCTACGCCACCAGCTTCAAGGCGCCGGACCTGCACTGGGTCTTCAGCGAAGGCAGCGGCAGCTTCGCCAGCGCGGTCGACCCCTGGCGCTGCATCGCCGCCGGCGCCAATCCAGGGTGTTCGGGCTATAGCTACAACGTCTTCAGCCTCAGCGAAGGCGACCCGAACCTGGAAGAGGAAACCGGCAAGTCCTGGAGCGTCGGTGCGGTCTGGGACGTGTTCGACGGCTTCTCGGTCACCGCCGACTACTGGAGCATCGAACTCGACGGCGCGATCGAACGGCTCAGCCCGACCAGCATCCTCGAAGGCGAAGCGGGCTGCCGTACCGGCAAACAGCTCAACGGCCAGCCGTTCGCATTCGGGCCCGACTCGGGTTATTGCCGCAACGTCACCGCCCTGGTGACGCGGCGTCCGGAAGGCAGCGAAGCCATCGACCGCATCGCCGAGGTCAAGTCGGCGCCGCTCAACCAGTCCTACCGCCGGGTCACCGGCATCGACGCCAGCGTCAACTACCGGCTCAAGACCGAGCGTTACGGCGACTACCGTTTCGACCTGAGCTGGTCGCATACGCTCAAGTCCGAACGCCAGGTGTTCGCCACCGACCCGATCGAAAAGGATTGGCGCGACGACCCGACCAACCTCGACTTCCGCAGCCGCCTGCGGGCGGGCGCGAGCTGGCGCGCCGGCGACTGGTCGTCGAGCCTGTTCATGACCCGCTACGGCAGCCTGCCGAAGGCGAACGGCCTCGGCCGCACCGGCGTCTATTTCCTGTGGAACGCCAACATCGGCAAGCGGATCACCGACCAGGCCACGGTCAAGTTCTTCGTCAACAACCTGTTCAACAACACCCACCCGGGTGACGAGACCAATACCTCATTCCCGTATTTCTACGAGACCTACAGCCCGATCGGCCGCGAGTTCGCGATCGAGTATGAGTACCGATTCCGTTGATCGGAATTGCGGGCGGCGGCCACCGCAATCACGTACCGATGACCGAAGTTCAGTCATCGATCATCGTTGCCGTTGCCGTTGCCGTTGCCGTTGCCGTTGCCGTTGCCGTGATTTTGATTTGCTTTGCCGCTTTGCCGCTTTGCCGGTCAATTGAAGACCCGTAGGGCGGCCCGCAAGGATGCGGGCCGTGCGCAAGCAGGCCATGGATGGCCTGTCTGGAGCATCCCTGCGTCGGCAGCGATCGCGCGGGCTTGTGCCCTTGCAAGGAGAGCCCTTTTCTTTGGTTACCTTTCTTTTGGGCTTAGCAAAAGAAAATAACCCGGCCGCGTCAGCGGACGGAAGCTTTGCACTTGCTTGATCGAAACGCCGGAGGCCGACAGGGCATGGTCGCGACTCGCGTCGCTCCTACCCTAGAAGCGGCGACCACAGAAGCGGCGACCACGGCGCCTCAACCTCGCGACGCTCCCGGCTGGAGCCAGGGTAGGAGCGGCGCAAGCCGCGACATCGTTGCGACCATCTCGCTATGCATGCATCAAGCAAGATCAAGATCAAACGCCAAAAGCTTCCGCCACTAAAGCGGCGGGTTACTTTCTTTTGTCTAAAGCAACAAAAGAAAGCTAACCAAAGAAGTTGCTTTGTTTTGAATCACAGGCCCGCGCATTCGACGCCGACGCAGGGCTCTACATACGGGACATCCCTGTCCCGATGAAAAACGGCCCGCATCCATGCGGGCCGCCCTCCGGGTCTTCTATGGCCTTCGCTAGTGCGAATCGGCGCACAGCCAGAGCCAGAGCCAGAGCTAAGCCTTGGATCGACATGGCTTCGAAAGATTTTCATCAGCCGAGATTCGCGGTCGCGGCTTGCGCCGCTCCTACCCTGGGCTGCCGACGCGACTGAAACAGCACAACCCCAAACAGCGACAATGGCTATCAGGCGAACATACGAGCCCCCCTGCGATGATCAAACTATCTTGCCTTGCCTCCGGGTCCATTCTGCTGGCCCTGTCCCTCATGGCCGCGACCGCCACAGGCCAGGAGCGCCCGCCTGCGACCGCGGAGAAGACAGAGGCTGCGAACGCGCCAGCCTTCGACGACGGCCCTTATCTGCGCTACGCACTCGACCGCATTGAGGCGCGCTGGGTCTGCGACGGCAAACCGGTCGAGCGTTCGTTTCCGGCACCGCGTTGGCCGGTGATGGTGCCGGCGCAATGCGGCCATGCCGAGCCGGTATCGGTGCGCGCACCGGCCAAAGCCGAGGCCGAGGCCTCGCCGCAGGGCGTCGAGCGCATCGCCGCGCTGTCGGACGTGCACGGCCAGTACGAGCTGATGCTGCGGCTGTTGCAGAGCAACGGCATCGTCGACCGCAAGCTGCGCTGGCGCTATGGCCGCGGCCACCTGGTCGTCGCCGGCGATGTGTTCGACCGCGGCCCCAAGGTCAACCAGGCCCTGTGGCTTCTTTACGACCTGGAACAACAGGCGCGTGCGGCCGGCGGCGCGGTGCATCTGCTGCTCGGCAATCACGAGATCATGGTGCTCGCCAACGACCTGCGCTACGTCAACGAAGGTTATCAGCACAACGCCGGCCTGCTCGGCAGTTCCTATGTCGAGCTGTACGGCCCCGACACGGTGCTCGGCCGTTGGCTGCGCAGCAAGCCGGTGATCGGACAGGTCAACGACGTGTTGTTCGTGCATGGCGGCATCGCCGCGAGCTATTTCGAATCCGGCCTGAGCCGCGCACAGATCAACCAGCGCTATCGCGCGACCCTCGGCACGCCCAAATCGGTCTGGCAGCAGGACCCGTCGCTGCTGCCACTCTACAACGGCAAGACCAGCCCGATCTGGTACCGCGGTTATTTCCTCGACCCGGCCCTGACCCAGGACCAGGTCGACGCGATCGCACACAGGCTCGGCGTCGAGCACATCGTCGTCGGACACACCTCGCACCAGCGCATCGGCAGCTACTTCGACGAGCGTGTGATCGCGATCGACAGCAGCATCAAGAACGGCAAGTACGGCGAACTGTTGCTGATCGAACGCGGCAAGATCAGCCGCGGTACGCCCGAAGGCAAGCGGCTGCCACTGACTGCGGGCGAAACCGTCACCGACTGAGCGAAGCGGCGACGACGCGGCCGATGCTCCGGCCGGCCGCGTCGAACGATCGCCGGGTTCAGCGCGCGATCTCGAGCAATTCCAGATCGAACACCAGGGTCGCGTTCGGTTCGATCTGGCCGGGAAGGCCGCTCTCTCCATAGGCCAACTTGGCCGGCACCCAGAAGCGGTGCTTCGCGCCGGCCGACATCAGCATCAATCCTTCGCGCAAACCCGGCATGACCTGGTTGAGCGGAAATTCGGCCGGATGATCGGTGGCGTAGGTGCTCTCGAATTCGCTGCCGTCGAGCAAGCGGCCAACGTAGTTGACCCGCACCGTGCCGTCGGCCGCCGGCCTGGCGCCACGGCCGGCGCGTTCGACCCGGTACTGCAGGCCCGAAGCGGTCGTGACCACGCCGGCCCGCTTACCGTTATCGGCGAGGTAGCGGCTGCCTTCGCTGAGGTTTTTGCGCGCCAGCGCCTGCAGGCCGGCCTCGCGCTTGCGCTGCAGGTGTTCGACGAAATCGCTGCGCACCTTGGCGAGCTGCGCCTCGTCCAGGCGCGGCGTTGCGCCGGCATGGGCCGCGCGCAACGCGCTGACCACGGCGTCGATGTCCACCTCGTCCTTGATCGGCGCCAGCCGCTTGGCCATGTCGAGACCGACCATGTAGCTGACCTGGCCGCGCGGGCCTTCGATGATGGCCGACGCGGCCGCTGCGGCCGGCTTTGCGGTCGTGGCCGCGGCGTGCTCGGTATCGGAGCTGCAGGCGGCCGGTAACCACACGAGACACAGAACGAGGGCATGGGCGGAGCGGTTCATGGTGCGGCACTCTCCTGGCGATGAGCTGAGACAGTCGGCAAGGCTGGGTTGCAGCCGTCAGTCGGTCACCGCGAAGGTGACCATCATGCCCATGTCCTCGTGCTCGAGGTTGTGGCAATGGATCATGTAGCGATGCGTGCCCGACAAGTCCTGGGCGAAGTCGATGGCGAGGCGGACGATCTCGCCCGGCCAGATCACCACGGTGTCGTTCCAGCCGGTGTCCTGCGGATTGAGCCCGTGGCCGGCCACGGCGCGGCCGCGGATGTCGGGCGGGCTGATGCTGCGCGACACCACCCGGAAGCGGAAACCGTGGACGTGGATCGGATGCGGCATGCTGGTCATGTTGTTGCGTATTTCCCAGACCTCGCGGCTGCCGCGCTTGATCCGGAACATCGGCTCATGGCCGACCGTGTGCATGTTCCAGTCGTTGATGAACCAGCTACCCTCCTGGTCCATGCTCAGGCGAATCGGCCGTACCGCCCAGCCGGTGGTGTCCGGCGGCGGCGCCAGGTCGCTGAGGCGCTCGGGCAGTTTGGCCGGCATCCGCTTTGCTGCCTTCGCCGTGGTCTCGCCGCAACCGGCGATGCAGAACTGCAAGAGATCGAAGGCCTCGCCCATCGCCGCCGCACCCGGGTGCTCGCCCATCGGGTCGGGCGC
Source organism: Lysobacter sp. CA196 (assembly GCF_052078695.1). NCBI lineage: Bacteria > Pseudomonadati > Pseudomonadota > Gammaproteobacteria > Lysobacterales > Lysobacteraceae > Lysobacter > Lysobacter sp. CA196. The sequence goes on from NZ_JBQJIN010000028.1 coordinate 8,995, forward strand.
GAACGCGCCGGACTCGTCTTCGTTCTCCATCGCCACGTATTCCAGGCTGCGCAGCAGCACGCGTTCGCCGGCGGCCACCGCGCTGAAATCGACCAGCACGTCGATACGTTGCGCCGGCGCCAGGAACACGTCGTCGACCGTCCATGGCCGCGCCAGCAGGCCGCCATCGCTGCCGATCAAATGGAACGGCAAGGACTGCCCGCGATGCTCGAAAGCGAGCCGCAACATGCGCGCGTTGGCGACATTGGCGATGCGGAAGCGATACAGCGCCTGCAGCACGTCGAGAAAGGGTTCGGGCGTCCAATTGACCAATAGCCGGTTGCCGATCCAGTCGTCGGCGCCCTGCCGATAGACGATGGCGTTGTCGGCGTTCACCTGCTTGTCGGAAATCATCAGCGGCAGATCGCGCACACCCCAGGGCAGATCAAGGCTCGCGGCGAGCGCGCGCGCTTCGTCGTCGTCCACGCGCAACAGGCCGGCCAGGCCATGTTGTAGCTGCGCTCCGGTGCGTCCGTGCGGATGGGCGTGGTACCAGTACAGGCCGGCGCGATCGGCGACGCGAAAGCGATAGCGCTTGTGGGTGCCGGGCGCGACCGGATGCAGCCCGCTGCCGTCGTTGGCCTCGTCGACGCTCAGGCCATGCCAGTGGATCGTGGTGTCTTCGCCGAGGCGGTTGTCGAGCGTCACGTCCAGCTCTTCGCCGCGTTCGATCCGCAGCAAGGGGTTGAGGCCGGCACTGGCGGTGTGGGCGTAATGCCAGATCCGGGTCGGTGCACCGTCGAAGATCGGCAATGCGGCTTCGGTCGCGGCCAGCAACAGCGGCGCCGACAGACGCGTTTCGGCGAGCAGCCCGGTAGCGCCGGGAATGCGCAGCGGTTGCCGGAACGGTGCCGATGCGGATGGCATCGCCGTACTCGACCCATCCGCGCTCGCCGCATCGCCGTCGCGATGCGCCGCATGCGGCGCACGACGCTCGCGCCGCGACAGCGCATGCGGCAATGCGACCGCCGCCGCGGCGGCCGCCGACAGGCCCAATACCCACTTGCGACGATTCGTGTTGACCATGGCTCGGGACACCCTCGCTAGCGATGCATCGACGAAGCGCGCAGCGGATGCATTCGTCCTTGCACGGACTCATTCGCCGCTATCGATCGCAGGAAACACGATCCGCGCATCCCAGCGGATCGACTCTCCGGCGCATCGGCGTCGGCATGAATTACGGGCATCGATCACGTTTCAGTGTGCCATCGATACCCGCTGAAACCCCTTGATTCGCAGCGTTTGTTTCATCCGCGGCGCTGCCGCGTCAAATAACCAAAGATCATGAGAAATCCAGCCGTTCGCAGCTGAGGTATCGGCGGGCCGCGCCGTCTGCATCTCAACAGGGGTGCACTTCAGTCGTTCGATGCGAGGCAACCACCATGTCCATGAATGGCGGCGAGATCGTTCGCCCGCAGGCAATGTTCGCTGCCGCCGGGCGCGTCTTCGCGACCGCGTCGATCCGGCATCGACTGGCTCGGCACGCTGATGCCATCGATGTCGGACACGCTTTCGCTCGGCACATGCTTCCTGGCCGCGACCTTCCCTCGCCGACGCCGCGCATCGCGCACAGCCGGCGTTTCGCGCGATGCGCGGGAACCACCGCTCCATCGCATCGGCCGAGTCGTCGGCCGATGCGTTCATCCGCAACAACTCACACCGGTCGCCAAGACGAGGCCTGACGACGACTCAGGTCGGGGCGCGCGGATCGGGCGGTGAAGTCAGCGCCCGACCACCGATACGCGGGCGACTTCCCTTCAAACACGGAAGCTAAGAGGAGACTCTGATGGCCACCCCAGGTGCAAGCGGTTTTCGCCGACGAATCACGCTCGGCGCATTGTTGTTGTTCGGAAGCTTGATCGGATCCCAGTGCGCGTTCGCGGCGCAACGCACTTTGCAACTGAGCGAAGACGACGTCGTGAGCAAACGCGTTCCGACCGCGCGCTCGGCACTGTTGGCCGCGCCTGGCAATCGGGTCTGCGAAGCGGGCGCCAAGTGGGTACGGGTCGGCTTCAAGGAACTGGTGCTGCAAGGCTACGACTCGCTCAAGATCACCAGCTCCGGCGGCGACCGCTACATCTTCCAGGGCGACCACTGGAACGACCGCTCCTTCCACTCGCGCGCCTTTCGCGGCGAGTGCGTGGTCATCGAGCCCTACTTCGGCCACCCCGACAGCCGTTACACCGTCGACAGCTACGACTTCGGCACCAAGGACCTCAACCTGACCACGGTGACGGTTGCCGGCGCTGGCGACATCTGCGACAGCTCGCCGGCCGATTGCGGCAAGACCTCGGACCTGATCGTGGCGATCAACCCGACCTCGGTCTTCACCGCCGGCGACAACGCCTACGGCAGCGGCACCTTGGCCGAGTACAACGATCTCTACGACTCACGCTGGGGCCGATTCAAAGGCCTGACCCGACCCTCGCCCGGCAACCACGACTACAAGACCACCGGCGCCAAGGGTTACTTCGACTACTACAACGGCTCAGGCCAATCGACCGGGCCGGCCGGCGACCGCAGCAAGGGCTATTACAGCTACGACGTCGGCGACTGGCATTTCATCGCCCTCAACACCATGTCCGGCAGCAGCGTCGCCTCCGCCCAGCTGACCTGGCTGAGCAACGACCTCGCCGCGAACACCAAGCCTTGCACCGCGGCCTATTTCCATCATCCGCTGATCAGCCGCGGCCACTACACCGGCTATAGCTCGGTGAAGCCCATCTACGACCGCCTGTACGCGGCCAAGGCCGACCTGGTGATGGTCGGCCACGACCACAACTACCAGCGCTACGCCAAGATGGACGGCAGCGGCACGGCCAAGACCGACGGCCTGCGCCAGATTCTGATCGGCACCGGCGGACGCGACTTCTACTCGCTCAGCGGCAGCCATACGCTGTTGCAGGCCAGCCAGGCCCACACCTGGGGCGTGCTCAAGCTGACCCTGACCGCGACCGGCTATACCGGCGACTTCGTACCGGTGGCCGGCAAGACCTGGACCGACAATTTCTCCGGCACCTGCAACAAGGCGCAGACCGGCAACTTGCCGCCGGTGGCGAACTTCAATTCGGCGACCAGCGGCCTGACCGCGAACTTCACCGACGCCTCGACCGACAGCGACGGCAGCATCGCTTCGCGCTCATGGAGCTTCGGCGACAACACCGGCTCGACGGCGACCAATCCCAGCCACGCCTATACCAGCGCCGGCACCTACTCGGTGTCGCTGACGGTCACCGACGACGGCGGCGCCAGCCACAGCACGACCAAATCGGTCACCGTGGTGGCCCCGGGCAATGCCAATCCGGTCGCCGCGTTCACCTTCACCACGTCGAACCTCACCGCGACATTCACCGACGCTTCGACCGATTCGGACGGCAGCATCGCCGCACGTCTATGGAGTTTCGGCGACGACATCACCTCGACCACCACCAGTCCTTCGCATACTTATGCAGTCGCTGGCACCTATAGTGTGTCGCTGAAGGTGACCGACGACGACGGCGCCACCAACACCGTGAGCAAGTCGGTGACGGTGACCACGGCGCCCACCGGCAACGTGCTCAGCAACGGCGTGCCAGCGACCGGCATCGCCGGCGCCAAGGACAGCGAGCAGTTCTGGACCTTGTCCGTCCCGACCGGCGCGAGCGGCCTGAAGTTCGTCACCGCCGGCGGCAGTGGCGATGCGGATCTGTACGTGAAATTCGGCTCGAAGCCGACCACCGCCAGCTACGACTGCAAGTCGGACGGCAGCAGCAACGCCGAAACCTGCTCGATCGCCACCGCACAGGCAGGCACCTATCACGTACTGGTCAAGGCCTTCGCTGCGATTTCCGGAGTGGCGCTGACCGGCAGCTATTCCAGCGGCCCCTCCGGCGGTGTGGTCTGGAGCAACGGCGGCCTCACCACCGGTGCCACCGCCAAGGACGGCACCGTCGCCCCCTCGGGCACCAGTTGGAGCGAAGTGCAGAACGACAACGGCAACACCGCCGAAAGCAACACCACCACCGGTTACGCCGTCAGCAATACCACCTACCGTGTGGCCGACGATTTCGTCGTGCCGAGCGGGCAGAGCTGGACGCTGTCTTCGGTGGATGTCTACGCTTACAAGACCAGCTACACCGGTACCAGCTCGCCGTTCACCGCCGGCGTGCTGCAGGTCTGGCGCGGCCGGCCCGGCGATTCCGGCAGCACCTTGCTGTGCGGCAGCACCAGCAGCAACGTGCAAGCGTCTTCGACCGATGCGCGGATCTATCGCACCGGCAACAGCCTGTATCCGTCGCCAGGCAGCGCCACGGTCACCACGCGCAAAGTCTGGCGCAACCGCCTGAACATGCCGGCGGCCTGCGCGGGCAGCGGCTTCTTCAGCGCAGGCAGTTATTGGCTGGTGTGGGGCAGCACCGACAGCAGCGCCGGCGCGCACTTCGCTCCGCCGATGACCGTGGTCGGCGCGCGCGGCCGCTCCGGCGCCAATGCCCGCCAGTACGATGTGTCTGCGGGCACCTGGAGTTCCCTGATCGATGTCGGCAACCCGTCCTCGGCACCGGACGTCGCCCAGGAGCTACCCTTCGACCTCATCGGCACGACGCAGTAAAGCGCAGGTCCGGGTCGCCGCATTCGACGATCCCGCTGTCCCAAGAATGGCTGCCCATGCACGGCCGGCGCAGGCGACGTTACGACGCCGCCTGCGTCTTCGCGACAGAGAGACTCGAATGAACCACAACGCTTACCGCCTCACCGGCGCATCCCTGATCGTCGCGGCCTGTTTGCTGGCCGCTTGCGAACGCCAGGCCGCGAGCACAGCCGAAGCGCCCTCGCCGGCCGCCGCACAGGGCAAGGGCAACACGGTCATGGCGGTATCGACTTCGCCGGCGGTATCGATCACCGGCGTCGAACTCGGCAGTGCGCCGATGCGGCCACAGGACGTGCCGAAACGGCAGAAGACTTTCACCACCGGCGACACCGTGGTGGTGACGATCAGGACCGCAACCCGCGATGCGCAGATGCGCGTGCTGGGGCGTTTGCAAGTGCGCTGGATCGACCCGGCCGGCAAGATCTTCAACGAAGAAGCCAAACCGGTCACCTTCAACGGCGCCGGCGTCGACGATTTCCGCGTGGCCGAACCGATGGGATGGAAGTCCGGCAACTACCGCGTCGAGGTGTCGCTCGAAGGCGGCCCGGTGGTGCAGCAGGACTTCTTCGTCCGTTAGGCAGGCGCCGGGGTTTAAGCTTGGTGGGCGTGCTTCAAGGGGTAGGAGCGGTCGCGATGGCCATGCCTCGATCTCTCGTCGTTTTCGGGGTGTATCTGTAGGAGCGAGGTGAGTCGCGACCACGGGACGTTTAGAGATGACGAGGCTGTCGTCATCCGCCGAAGCGGCGTGCTCTCGCAGGGTAGGAGCGGCGCAAGCCGCGACCGCGCTGCGTCGGCCTGCGGCGCCTCGCTCGAGCAAGATCTAGATCCAGATCAAACGCCAAAAGCTTCCGCCACTAAAGCGGCGGGTTACTTTCTTTTGTCATAAGCAACAAAAGAAAGGTAACCAAAGAAGTTGCTTTGTTTTGAATCACAGGCCCGCACGTTCGATGCCTCCGCAGGGATCTACATACGGGACATCCCTGTCCCGATGAAAAACGGCGCGCCTCCCTGCGCGCCGCCCTCCGGGTCTTCGATTTCCTTCGCTAGTGCGAGATTACGCAAGGCCACAGCCACAACAAAAGTCGCAGGAATCGGAGCGCGGCGCCGCCATCCCTTTGTAGGAGCGGTGTGAGCCGCGACCCCGGCACGCGCAGAGCCAACAAGGCCAAGCTCATCCGCCGAAGCGGCGTGCTTTCGCCGGGGTAGGAGCGGCGCAAGCCGCGACCGCGAATCTGCGGCCGCCGGCGCGGGGGATCGGGGCTGCGTGGTCGCGGCTTGCGCCGCTCCTACCCAAGAGCTGCCGCGAAACCGCCAATGGTTGCTGTTGCTGTGATGCGCTGGGCGCAGCAACGAGCTTGCGAGAACACCTGGAGACCCAAAGGGCGGCGCACAGGACGTGCGCCCAGCCTTTAAATGGAATGACCCGATAGGACAAGGATGTCCTATCGAAAAATCCCGGCGACAGCTGCGAACTCGCAGGGGAGCTTCGTCAAGGAAAGCCCTTTTCTTTGGTTAGCTTTGACCGAAGGAACTCCCTGTGGGACTTTTGGGCTTAGCAAAAGAAAGTAACCCGGCCGCGTCAGCGGACGGAAGCTTTAGATGTTCATGTTGCTTCAGCGCTTTGCGGTAAGAAACGTAGTACCGGAGAGTGGCGCTGTCGCGACTCGCGTCGCTCCTACCCTGGGCTCTGGAAGCGACCCGAGGTCGAGCATGGTGATCGCAGCCGCTATGAGGAGAAACGACGCAAATCGCGGCCATGCCGCATACCCAATCGGCCGGAATCGCGCCCCACGCATCGCAATGGATGACGCCCACTCAAGCCTGGGGCTATGCTCAGGCGATTCCCTGCAGGAGACCGTCCGTGCGCGAGCTGTATCCGGAAATCGAGCCCTACCGCACCCACCGCCTCGCAGTCGACGAACTGCACGAGTTGCACGTCGAGGAATGCGGCAACCCCGACGGCTTGCCGGTGATCTTTCTGCACGGCGGCCCCGGCGCTGGCGTCTCGCCGTATCACCGCCGCTTCTTCGACCCCAAGCGCTATCGCATCGTGCTGTTCGACCAGCGCGGCGCCGGGCGCTCCACGCCGCACGCGGAGCTGCGCGACAACACCACCTGGCATCTGGTCGCCGACATCGAAGCGATCCGCAAGCATTTCGGCATCGAGCGCTGGGTCGTGTTCGGCGGCTCCTGGGGTTCGACGCTGGCCCTGGCCTATGCGCAGACCCACCCCGAGCGCACGCTCGGCCTGGTCTTGCGCGGGATCTTCCTCGGCAGCACCGGCGAGCTGCGCTGGTTCAACGAACTCGACGGCGGCGCGCGCTGGATCTTCCCGGAGCGCTGGACGCGTTATCTCGACCACATTCCGCCGGACGAACGCGAGGACATGACCGAGGCCTATTGGCGCCGGCTCGACAGCGACGACGAGGCGGTACGGCTGGCCGCGGCGCAGGCCTGGAGCTATTGGGAAGGCGGCAGCACCACCTTGTTGCACGACCCCAACGAGGTCGGCAACTTCGAGGAGCCGCAGGTCGCGATCAGCGTCGCCCGCGCCGAGGCGCACTACTTCCGCAACCGGGTGTTCCTGGAACCGGATCAGTTGCTGCGCGGCGTCGAGCGCATCCGCCACATCCCGGCGACCATCGTGCACGGGCGCTACGACATCATCTGCCCGGTCAAGAGCGCCTACGACCTGGCCTGCGCCTGGCCCGAGGCCGATTTCCGCGTGGTCCTGGCCGGCCACAGCGCGGCCGATCCGGCGATCGTGGACGTGTTGGTCGGCGCGACCGACGCATTGGCCGACCGCTACGCCTGAGATTCGCCGCACGACCCAAGGCCGGCGGCGCTATCGCGTCGCCAGGCCCTGCCAGCGCTCGAATTCGGCGCGCCCGACCTGCTCGGCGATATGACGCAGCCAGCGGCTGAAGTCCTGCGGCTGCCCGGCCAAGGCGGCCCACAGCTCGGGCAAGGTTTTCCAGGCCCAGTCCGAAGCTTCCGCGGGATCGGGCTGGGGCCGGCCGTCGTAGCCGCCGACGAAGACATGGTCGTATTCGTGTTCGATCAAACCGTCGGAGACGTCTAGGCGATAGGTGATGCGGGCCACATGCCGGAGCTCGCACTCGAAACCCATTTCCTCGCCCAGCCGCCGCCGCGCCGCGGCGTCGATGGCCTCGCCCTCGCGCGGATGGCCGCAACAGCTGTTGCTCCACAAACCGCCCGAGTGGTATTTGCCGTCGGCGCGACGCTGCAACAACCAGCGCCCCTGGGCATCGAATACGAACACCGAGAATGCACGATGCAACAGCCCTTGCTGGTGCACCTGCATTTTCTCGCCGACGCCGATGGCCTGGTCTTCGCCATCGACCAGGATGAGCATCTCGTTCATACCGTCCTCGTTTCGTACCGCGCTCGCTGCATGAGCGCGACTATGCCAGCCCCTGGGTTTTCTTACGTGCGCTCAATCACGGGCGAGGCATGAAGCCGCCCGGATCGGCACAGCTCCGCATCTCATGCGTATCCGCAAAAGCGAACGGCCCCGCCAAGGCGGGGCCGCTGCATTCGAACCGGTCGCGACGGATTTACTTGTCGATGCGGGCCGGATCGCGGTTGGTCGAGCTGGCGCCCTTGCTGTCGGCGGTCGGAGCCGGCGGCTCGCCGCCCAGATCGCTGGCCGGCATGCCGTTCGGGAACGCCTGCTTGCACACGCGCGAGAACAGGTTGGCCGAATAGGGGTTGAAACACTTGTGGTTGACGACCTTGTACTCGCCGGTAGCGGCGTTGACCGGCCTCCAACAGTCCTGCGGCACGCCGATCTTGCAGAACAAGAACGGGTTGTTGCCGTAGTACGGGATGAACTCGTTGGCGAAAGCGCTCGACGACGCCATCAGCAACACGATCGACAGACAAAGCTTTTTCATGAGACCTCTCCTTAGTGTGAACTTGAAATTCCTGTATTGCTGATCGGCGCGTCGCTCCCCCGCCAGGACTCGCCTGCGCAACCGGCGAATCGGCACCCCGGGAACCCACGCTTCCCCTTGCCGCCGCAGCCTTCACGGCTTGAGCTTCGAGGCGAAGACTAGCCGATGCGCCATGACCAGGCAAAGACCGGCCCCGCAACGACTATCGCTCAGGCTCGTCGCAAGGGCCTCGACGGCTGAATTTGCAGGGGAACGCCCTCCCTCCGGCGGGCCGAAACGCCCGACCCGGCCTCTTGGGCGATCCCTGGCCGCCTGGGGCCGCCGATCCGGCATCCGAAGCGCTGTAAAGGGCTTCGGACCCGATTTCGGCGCTGCCGGCCCCCACCGGGACGGTCGGGAGCCGCGATCCATGTGGACAGATACGGCGGCCGTCGCCGGGACCGGTCAAGCCCAGCCACCGCAACATCATGAATACGCGGGGCGGGGACCTCACCCGGAGGAGCCCCAGGGGGCCGCGGCCGGAATCGCGGGCAACAAAAAACCCCGCCGGAGCGGGGTTTCTCGTTGGATCGTCGCATCGGTGCCGACTGCGATGATCGATGTAGTGGTGCCCAGGAGAGGACTCGAACCTCCACGGTTTTACCCGCTAGTACCTGAAACTAGTGCGTCTACCAATTCCGCCACCTGGGCCTGCCGCAACACGTTCAGTACTGCGGGGCGCGTATGTTGCGTTGCGGCGGGTCGGCTGTCAACGGTTTTGTCGCAACTTATTTCAACCAGCGTTCAAGGCAAGGTCGGCGACGCCGCGCCCTGCCCGTTGCGCGTGGCGAGGCTCGCGGCGGCAGAAACGCGGCGCCCGCATAGCCTCGTTGTCGCACCGGCGCCGGGCCGGCGCCGGGCCCGCGATTTCACGGCCGCACCGGCGTCCGATTGCGGCGCCGGTTGCCGCCGTATTCGCAGCGCAGGTCGGCGCCGCAGCGGCGTGCCTGCGGCTTGATGCCTCATCGCCGCCGGGCTAAGGTCCGCGGACATCCTGAATCGCGGGCGGCGCATCGTGCGTCGCCCGTTCTTGCTTTGGAGACCCACAATGAACCCGAACCACCTGCCGCACGCGTCCGGATTCCCCCCCCCGCTGACTCTGTCGCGCCTGGACTGCGACCGGCTCGAAGCCCTGCTGGAACAGCCGCAGGCCGCCGGCCTCGACACCCGCGGCCTGCGCCGCGAACTCGACCGCGCCGAGCTCGTCGAACCGGAACAGATGCCGGCCGACATCATCACCATGAATTCGGTGATCCGCTTCATCGACGAGAGCAACGGCGAGGAACGCGAAGTCGCCCTGGTGTATCCGCGCGACGCCGACGGCAGCACCGAGCGCATCTCGATCCTGGCCCCGGTCGGCACCGCCCTGCTCGGCCTTGCCGTCGGCGCCCGCATCGACTGGCCCCTGCCCGGCGGCCGCAGCGCGCGACTGCGCGTGATCGCCTTGCGCTATCAGCCCGAAGCCGCGGGCGACCTGCACCGCTGAGCCGTGCGATCGCCGCCAAGGCGGAGAACCAGTTGGCTATGCGGCAGACGCCGCCAGATTCGCGGCGATCTGAAACCGCGTGGTCGCGGCTTACGCCGCTCCTACCCTAAAAGCATTCGCCGTTGCCGTTGCTGCGATGATTTTGCTTTTGTTGTTGCTGTGCGCGGTTCCGAACTCGCGATGCGATCGTAGACCCGGAGGGCGGCGCACAGGACGTGCGCCCAGCTCCTAAATGGAATGCCCCCGATAGGACAAGGATGTCCTATCGAAAAATCCCCGCGCGAGCTGCGAACTCACAGGGGAGCTTCGTCAAGGAAGGCCTCCCTTTGGTTAGCTTTGACCGAAGGAACTCCCTGTGGGACTTTTGGGCCAGCAAAAGAAAGTAACCCGGCCGCGTCAGCGGACGGAAGCTTTGCTCTTGCCGTGGCTTCACCGCTCTGCGGTTAGAAACGCAGCAACGGATCACGACGCGGTCGCGACTCGCGTCGCTCCTACCCAGGGGCTACATGGAGTCACGACGCGAACGTTAGGCAGCGCGGTCGCGGCTTATGACCGAAGGAAATCCCGTGGGACGCCGCTCCTACAGGGGCCACGGCCAGTAGCGCCTCAAGATTGAGGCGGCGCGGTCGCGACTTGCGTCGCTCCTACCCCGCGACAGTTCACGGCTTCGATCAGTGACGTCGGCGGTTCGGTCTTTACCGTCCCTTGGTCGCGGCTCGCGCCGCTCCTACCCTGTACCGCGCTGGCTCAAGCGGTGCAGGCCGCCGGTGCGGCCAGGCTGAAACCCACGGTGGTCGCACCGTCGCCGCTGCTCGCGAATACTTCGCCGCCGTGCAGGACCGCGATCGCCTTGACGATCGACAGGCCCAGGCCATGGTGGCGCTCGCCGCGGTGTTCGCGCGCGGCGTCGACGCGATAGAAGCGATCGAACATGCGCTCCAGGTGCTCGGAAGCCACCGACGAGCCCTGGTTGCGCACCGCGACCCGCGCGCCTTCGCCGCCGTTGCCCAGCTCGACCACGATCTCCGAGCCCGGGGTCGCATGCTGGACGGCGTTGTGCAGCAGATTGGTCATCGCGCGGCGGAACAGCGCGGTGTCGATCCAGGCATCGGCGAGGCCATCGATGCGCAGGCGCATGCCGGCCTCTTCGAGCAGGTACTCGAGGAACTCGCCAGTCTTGGCCACTTCGTCGGCGAGCGCCACGCAGACCCGATCGAGGGCGATGTCGCCCTGGTCGGCGCGCGACAGGAACAGCATGTCGTTGACGATGCAACGCATGCGTTCGAGCTCTTCCAGGTTCGACTGCAATACGTCTTCGAGCTGGGCGGCTTCGCGCGGCCGCGACAGCGCGACCTGGGTCTGGCCCATGAGATTGGTCAGCGGCGTGCGCAGTTCGTGGGCGACGTCGGCGTTGAACGCGTCCAGGCGCGTATAGGCGCCTTCGAGCCGGTCGAGGGCGCCGTTGAAGGCGCCGGTCAGATGGCCGAGCTCGGGCGGCAACTGCGCGGGCTGCAGGCGTTGCGAGAGGTTGCTCGGGCTCAATGCCTGGGCTTCGCTGGACAGACGCTGCAACGGCCGCAGACCGACCCGCGCGATCCAATGGCCGAGCAAGGCCACCAGCGCGGTGCCGACCACGCCGAGCACCACCAATGCCAGCACGAACGAACGCAAGGCCGAGACATAGGGCCAGGAATCGATGCCGATCCACAGCCGCACCGCCGGCCGCTCGCCATGCGGCGGGATCAATTCGTTGAGGGTGCGGTACGGCGCCGAGTGGCCGTCCAGCCACAGGCGGCCCATGCCGTGGTCGCCCTTGCGCGGCACGTCCACTTCCGGCTCGCCGCTGCCGATGCGGAAACCGGCGTCGCCGCTCCAGGCCCAGATGCGGATGCTGCGATCGCTGGAGGTCAGGTTCTCGACCTTGTCCTGCACCTTGTGCCAGCGCTCGCGGGTATCGCACATGGCCACGCTGCCGGCCACCGAACGCAGCTTGGTCTCCAGTTCGGCGCGCTGGTAACGCACGATCTGGTTTTCCAACACCTGGTACAAAGTGGCGCCGACCAGGGTGAACACCAGCAAGGCGGCGAGCGCGAACATCGCCGCCAGGCGTTGGGCGATGGAGATGTCGCTGAAAGGCTTCAAGCCGAGGCCCTCCCCGACGCCGGACCTTCGTGAAGCCCGTCCTCGCGCGCTTCCAGCACATAGCCCATGCCGCGCACGGTATGCAGCAGCTTGTCGCGGAACGGGCCGTCGATCTTGGTGCGCAAGCGCTTGATCGCGACCTCGACCACGTTGGTGTGGCTGTCGAAATTGATGTCCCAGACCTGCGCGGCGATCACCGTCTTCGACAGGATCTGGCCGCGGCGTTGCGCCAGCAAGGCGAGCAAGGCGAACTCCTTGCCGGTCAGGTCGAGGCGGCAGCCGTCGCGGTGGGCACGGCGCGCGATCAGGTTGATCGACAGGTCGCCGATCTGCAGCTCGGTCGGCTCTTGCTGGCGGCCGCGCCGGACCAGCGCCTGCAAGCGCGCCAACAGTTCGATGAAGGAGAACGGTTTAACCAGGTAATCGTCGGCGCCGGCGCCGAGGCCGTGCACGCGGTCGTCGACGCGGTCGCGCGCGGTCAGCATGATCACCGGCGTCTGCTTGCGCGTGCGCAACTCGCGCAGCACCGCGAAACCGTCCATGCCGGGCAGCATCACGTCGAGCACGATCACGTCGTAGTCGAGCTCGCGCGCCAGGTGCAGGCCGGACACGCCGTCGCGGGCGACGTCGACCGTCCAGCCCTGCTCGGCGAGGCCGTCGCGCAGGTAATCGGCGGTCTTGACTTCGTCTTCGACGATCAGCAGCTTCATCGCGACACCGAGCTTGCGGGCAATACCAGGGCCGACATCGTACCTCCGCTCAGGCCGTCGCCGCTGCGACCGGCTCGGCCGAGGCGGTCTGCGCCGCCTCGCGACGGCGGCGCAGGAACAGCCGGTCCAGCGCCAGATAGATCACCGGCGTGCTGTACAGGGTCAGGACCTGGCTGATCAGCAGGCCGCCGACCACCGCCACGCCGAGCGGCTGGCGCAGCTCCGCGCCGGTGCCGAAGCCGATCATCAGCGGGATCGCGCCGAGCAAGGCCGCCAGGGTGGTCATCATGATCGGACGAAACCGGGTCAGGCAGGCTTCGTGGATCGCCTCGGCGGGCGACAGGCCGCGCCGGCGTTGCGCATCCAGGGCGAAATCGACCAGCAGGATGCCGTTTTTCTTGACGATGCCGATCAGCAAGACGATACCGATCAGGGCCATGATCGAGAAATCCAGGCGCCACACCCACAGCAGCAAGACCGCGCCGATGCCGGCCGACGGCAGGGTCGACAGAATCGTCAGCGGATGGACGAAGCTCTCGTAGAGCACGCCGAGGATGACGTAGACCGCGAGCAAGGCGGCCAGAATCAGCAGCGGCTGGGTCGCCAGCGAATCCTGGAAGGCCTGCGCCGAGCCCTGGAAGTTGCCGCTGACGCTGCTGGGCATGCCGATCTCGGCCTTGGCCCGGTCGAGCGCGGCGACCGCATCGCCGAGGGCCACGCCGGTGGCGAGGTTGAAGGAGATGTTGACCGCCGGCGACAGGCCGTTGTGGCTGATCGACAAGGGCCCGTTACCGGGCGGCTCGACCCGCGCCACCGCCGCCAGCGGCACCATCTGCCCGGTGGTGGCCGAACGCAGATGGAAATAGGCCAGGCTGTCGATGCTGCCGCGCATGCGCGGGTCGATCTCCAGGATCACCCGGTATTGGTTGGTCTCGGTCTGGAATTCGTTGATCTGGCGCTGACCGTAGGCGTCGTACAACGCGTTGTCGATGTCCTGGGCGCTGAGGCCGAAACGCGCCGCGGCGGTGCGGTCGATCGCCAGACGCACGATGCTGGCGCCGATCTTCTGGTCGTTGGACACATCGCGCAGTTGCGGCAACGTCGCCAGGCGCTGGGTCAGGCGCTCGGCCCACTGCCCCAGCTCGGCGCTGTCGGCACCGCGCAAGGCGTACAGGTATTGGGTACGCGAGGGCCCGGCGCCGATATTGATGTCCTGCGCCGAACGCATGTAGATCGCGATGCCCGGCACCTGCGACAGCTTGCCGCGCATGCGGTCGATGAACTGGTCGGCGGACACGTCGCGATCGCCGCGGTCCTTGAGCACGAACCAGAAGCGGCCGTTCGACATGGTCGGGGCGCCGGCGGTGGCGCCGACCGAATGGCCGTAGCTCTGGATGGCCGGGTCGTCGGCGGCGAGCTGCGCCAGTTGCTTGTGCTTGGCGACCATGTCCTCGTAGGAGATGTCCTGCGCGGCTTCGGTGGTGGCGAATACGAAGGCGGTGTCCTGGGAGGGGAAAAAGCCTTTCGGGATCAGGGCATAGGAGGCGACCGCGATCGCCACGGTCAGGCCGAAACCGGCCAGCATCAGGCGTTGATGGGCCAGCGCCCATTGCAGGCTGCGGTCGTAGCCGGCGAGCAATCGGCCCGACCAGGTGCCGGCCGCGTCGGCATGACCGGAAGATTTGCGCATGAAGCGCGAGGCGAGCATCGGCGCCAAGGTCAGCGAGGCCACGATCGAGATCAGGATCGCCACCGTCACGGTCAGCGCGAACTCGGCGAACAAGCGCCCGACCACGCCGCCCATGAACAGCAAAGGGATGAAGGCGGCGATCAACGACACGCCGATGGTCAGTACGGTGAAGGCGATCTCGCTGGACCCCTGCAGCGCGGCCTGCAGCATCGGCATGCCGGCTTCGCGATGGCGGTGGATGTTCTCGACCACGACGATGGCGTCGTCGACCACGAACCCGACCGCGATGACCAGCGCCACCAGGGTCAGGTTGTTGAGGCTGAAACCGAATGCATACATCGCCGCGAACGTGGCGACCAGCGCCACCACCAGCACCGCGCCGACGATCAGGGTGGCCGGGAGGTCGCGCAGGAACAGTCCCATCACCACGACCACCAGCAGCACGGTCAGGACCAGGGTCAGTTCGACGTCGTGCAGAGAGGCGCGGATGGTCCGGGTGCGGTCGTTGAACATCTCGACCTCGACGCTGGCCGGCAGATTGGCGCGCAACCGCGGCAAGGCTTCGAGCACCGCATCGGTGGTCTTGATGATGTTGGCGCCGGGCTGGCGGAACACCACCAGCATCAGCCCGTCCTTGCCGTTCTGCCAGGCGCGCACATAGTCGTTCTCGCCGCCGAAGCTGATCCGGGCGACATCGCCCAGGCGCACCGGTGCGCCGTTGCGGTAGGTCACCACCAGGCGCTCGTAGTCCTCGGCCTTGAACAACTGGTCGTTGGTTTCCAGGGTCGACAGACGCCGCGCGCCGACCACCGCGCCTTTCGCCTGGTTGACGCTGGCGCTCTGGGCGACGTTGCGCACATCGGCCAGGGTCAGGCCGAGCGCGGCCAGGCGCTCGGGCGCGGCCTGGATGCGCATCGCCGGCCGCACCTGGCCGGCGATGAAGACTTCCGACACGCCATCGATCTGGCTGAGATTGCGCGCGAAACGGGTCTCGGCCAAATCGCTGAGTTCGGTCAGCGGCATCAGCGGCGATTGCATGCTCAGGATCATGATCGGGCTGTCGGCGGGATTGATCTTGGTCCAGCGCGGCAGACTGGGCATGTCGCGCGGCAATCGCCCGGACACGTTGTTGATCGCCGCCTGCACCTCTTGCGCGGCGGTGTCGATGCTCTTGTCGAGCACGAACTGCAAGGTGATGGTGGTGCTGCCCAGGGCGCTGGTCGAGGTCATCTCGCTGATGCCCGGCACCGCGGTCAACTGGGTTTCCAACGGCGTCGCCACCGCCGAGGCCATGGTCTCGGCGCTGGCCCCGGGCAGCGAGGCATCGATGCGGATGGTCGGGAACTCGGCCTGCGGCAACGGCGCCACCGGCAGCCGCGGCAAGGCGAACAGACCGAGCAACAGCACCGCCGCGGTCAGCAGCGTGGTCGCGACCGGATGGCGGACGAACCAGCCGGACATCGAGACGCGACCGCTCACGGCGCCCCCGCCACGCGCGGCGCCGCTGCGGGGCCCGGTGCCGCGCGCGCGGCCGGGGCGGCCGCGGTCGGCGCCACGGTCATGCCGGGCTTGAGCCTCGATTGACCGTCGCGCACGACCACGTCGCCGGCCTGCAGGCCGCTGATCACCGCGATCCGATCGTCCTGATAGTCGATCCGCACCGGCACCAGCGCGACCTTGTTGCCGGCCTCGACGCGGTAGACGAAGTTGTCCTCGGCGCCGCGCTGCACCGCCTCGCTGGCGACCACGGTCGCGCCCGCGCTGGTGCCGGTGCGCACGCGCACGCTGACCAGTTGCCCGGGCCACAGGCGGTCCTGCGAATTCTTGAACACCGCGCGGATCCGCACCGTGCCGGTGGCGTCGTCGATCTGGTTGTCGATCACGCTCAACTCGCCTTGCGCCAGCACCAGGCCGGCATCGCGATCGAGCGCTTGCACGTCGACCGTGCCGGCGGCCTGGGCCTGGCGCAGACGCGGCAGATGGTCCTGCGGCAGAGTGAACATCACCGAGATCGGGTCGACCTGTTGCACCGTGACCAGGCCATCGTCGTCGCTGGCGCGCACCACGTTGCCCGGATCGACCCGGCGCAGGCCGACGCGGCCGTCGATCGGCGCCAGGATGCGGGTGTGCGACATCTGCACGCGGGTCGCGTCGATCGCCGCCTGGTTGGCCTGCGCGGTGGCCTGCAGCTGCTGCACCGAGGCGGCCTGTTGTTCGAGCATTTGGCGCGCGATCAACTGGCTGCCGGACAACTGGCGGAAACGCTCGAGGTCGGATTTCGCCGCGCGCAACTGCGCCGCATCGCGCGCCAACGCGGCCTGGGCGCCATCGAGATTCGCCGCGATGCTGCGGTCGTCGATGCGCGCGAGCAACTGCCCGCGCTTGACCTGCTGGCCTTCGCGGAACAACACCTGCGTCAGCACGCCGTCGACCTGCGGGCGCAGCACCGTGCTCTGCAACGAGGTCACCGTGCCGATGGTTTCCTGCCAATGCGGCACGTCGCGGCGCTCGACCCGCATCGTCGTCACCGGCACCGGTGGCGGTGGCGCCGGCGGTGGCGCACCACGGCTGCCGAATGCGCCCCAGACCAGCCCTCCGGCGACCACCGCAAGCGATGCGGCGGCGGCGAATACGGTCTTGCGGGCACGGGGCGAAAGCGTGGTGGCGGGCTTGGAGACGGGCGTGGGCGACATGGCGGCATCCGTGGCGGGTCGATGGAACGGCGCACCGGGCGCGCCGCCACGGCCCGCGGGGGGAGGAAAGCAGACCGTGCGACGACTCTAGGCGGCGGCCGCGGACGCCACGCTGTCGCTTGGCTGACAAATTCGTCAGCTGGCGCGAGTATCGGTGCCCGGTTTCATATCGGCGCAGTCGACGACAGTGCCTATCGGCACGGTCGCCTCGCCGGCGCGCGTTATTCGCAGAGCGGACGGCGCGATGCCGCGCCGGAGGAGCGCACGCGCGCTCCTGCTCCAGACAGATATGTCCAGATAGACGCGGTCAAACAGACATGTACAAACAGGCGGGTTCAAACCGAGGTGTACAAACCGACGGGTTCAAGCAGTTGGGTCAACCAGATTTGTTCAACGCGGCTTGACCGCGCGCGGTGCCGGCGCGACCAGCTCGATCTCGAACAGGTCCGGCCACAGCTTGCCGGTCACGAACAAACGCTTGCGCGCGCCGTCGTAGGCGATGCCGTTGAGCACGTCGGCGCCGCGGCTGCCGCTGCCGTGACGCGCGAGCAGGCCGCCCAGATCGATGCGGCCGACGATCCGGCCGCTCTTCGGGTCGATCCGGACGATGCTGTCGGTCATCCAGACGTTGGCGAACAACTCGCCCTCGACCCATTCCAGCTCGTTGAGCTGCGGCACCGGCTTGCCGTTGAAGGTCACCTGGATGCGCGAACGCTCGCGCAAGGTGCGCGGATCGAGCAAGCGGATCTGCGGGGTGCCGTCGCTCATATAGATCGTGTCGGCCGAGCGCGCCAGGCCCCAGCCCTCGCCGGGATAGGCGAAGTGGCCGGCCATCGCGAGCCCGGGCAGTTGGACGATGTAACCGGTCTGCGAGGTCCAGGTCAGCACCAGCAACTGCTGGCCACGGTCGGTCAGGCCTTCGCCGAACACCGAAGCCGGCAGATCGGTCTTCTCCAGCACCTTGCCGTCGGCCAGGCGGACCTTGCGCACCGACGAGCGCCCGTACAGGCCGGTGCTCTCGTACAGGAAACCGTCCTTGAAGATCAAGCCCTGGGTGAACGCGCCGGCATCGTGCGGATGGCGCGCGACCACCCGGTACGAATAGACCGGGATTTCGAGCCCCGGCGCCCGGGCCGTCGCCGCCGGCAGCGCGCTGGCGCCGATCAGGGCCAGGCACGGGACCAGCGAGGCAGGAAGGCGTGCGCGCAAGGGCATGGCAGTCTCAACGTGGGCGATCACGGAGGCAGAGAATACCGCCTCGCGGCGCAACCGGCCGGCACGGCGCGCGGCCGGCTTCGCAACCGGTTCCCGTGTGTGCTCCACGCCCCGTCCACATCCGCCCAGCCGTCCCCGGTTAGAATCCCGGCTCAGCCCTACCCTGCCTCAAGGTTCCATGACTGATCCCGTACGTCCGGTTTTCCACGGTTTCGAACAGATTCCCTTGCGCGAGTACGCCGAGCGCGCCTACCTCGACTACTCGATGTACGTGGTCCTGGACCGCGCCCTGCCCTTCCTCGGCGACGGCCTCAAGCCGGTCCAGCGCCGCATCATCTATTCGATGAGCGAACTCGGCCTCAACGCCGGGTCCAAGCCGAAGAAGTCCGCGCGCACCGTCGGCGACGTGATCGGTAAGTACCACCCGCACGGCGACAGCGCCTGCTACGAGGCGATGGTGCTGATGGCGCAGCCGTTCTCGTACCGCTATCCGCTGGTCGAGGGCCAGGGCAACTTCGGTTCCAGCGACGACCCCAAGTCGTTCGCGGCGATGCGCTACACCGAGTCCAAGCTGACCCCGATCGCCGAAGTGCTGCTCGGCGAGCTCGGCCAGGGCACGGTCGACTGGACCCCGAACTTCGACGGCACCCTGGAAGAACCGACCTGGATGCCGGCGCGCCTGCCGCACCTGCTGCTCAACGGCACCACCGGCATCGCGGTCGGCATGGCCACCGACGTGCCGCCGCACAACCTCAACGAAATCGTCAGCGCCTGCGTGCGCTTGCTCGACGACCCCGACGCGACCACCCGCGACCTGTGCGAGCACGTGCTGGGCCCGGACTATCCGACCCCGGCCGAGATCATCACCTCGCGCAGCGACCTGCTGGCGATGTACGAGACCGGCCTGGGCAGCGTGCGCGCGCGCGCTATCTTCGAGAAGGACGGCCCGAACATCGTGGTCACCGCGCTGCCCTACCAGGCCTCGCCGGGCAAGGTCATCGAACAGATCGCGACCCAGATGCGGGCCAAGAAGCTGCCCTGGCTGGAAGACATCCGCGACGAGTCCGACCACGCCAACCCGACCCGCATCGTGCTGGTGCCGCGCTCCAACCGTGTCGACGTCGAACAGCTCATGGGCCACCTGTTCGCGACCACGGACATGGAGAAGAGCTACCGGATCAACATGAACGTGATCGGCCTGGACGGCCGGCCGCAGGTCAAGGGGCTGAAGGCCTTCCTGAGCGAGTGGCTGATCTTCCGCACCGACACCGTCACCCGCCGCCTGACCCACCGCCTGGAAAAGGTCGAGCGCCGCCTGCACCTGTTGGAAGGCTTGCTGGTCGCATTCCTCAATCTCGACGAAGTCATCCGCATCATCCGCAGCGAGGACGAACCGCGTCCGGTGCTGATGAAGCGTTTCGACCTCAGCGAGGAGCAGACCGACTACATCATGGAAACCCGGCTGCGCCAGCTCGCGCGCCTGGAAGAAATGAAGATCCGCGGCGAGCAGGACGAACTGGCCGTCGAACGCGAACAACTGATCGCCACCCTCGGCAGCAAGGCCAAGCTCAAGAAGCTGATCAAGGACGAACTGCTCGCCGACGCCAAGAAATTCGGCGACGCGCGCCGCTCGCCGCTGGTCTCGCGCAACGCCGCCCAGGCCTTGTCGGAAACCGAGCTGGTCGCGAGCGAGCCGATGACCGTGGTCATCAGCGAAAAGGGCTGGGTGCGCGCGGCCAAGGGCCACGAGATCGACGCCGCCACATTGAGCTATCGCGACGGCGACGGCCTGCTCGGCGCAGCGCGCGGACGCAGCACCCAGCAGGTCGCGTTCCTGGATTCGACCGGTCGTTCCTACTCGACCCTGATCCACGGTCTGCCTTCGGCGCGCGGTAATGGCGAGCCGTTGACCGGGCGGTTTGCGCCTGTCGCGGGCGCTTCATTCCAAACGCTGGCGGCTGGCGACAACGACACGCGCTTTGTTCTGGCCAGCAGTCATGGCTACGGCTTCGTGACCCGCTTCGAGAACCTCACCGGCCGCAACAAGGCCGGCAAGGCGATGCTGTCGCTGACCCCGAACGCGAAGGTGCTGCAGCCGGCGCAGGTCGGCGACGTCGAACTCGACCGCGTGGTCGCGGTGACCAACGTCGGCCACCTGCTCGCCTTCCCGGTGTCGGAGCTGCCTGAGCTCGACAAGGGCAAGGGCAACAAGATCATCGACATCCCCAAGGCCAAGCTCGGCACCGAGCGCGTCATCGCGGTCGCCGTGGTCGCCCCGGGCGGCACGCTCACGGTCAAGTCCGGCACGCGCACCATGAGCCTGTCGTGGAAGGACCTGGAACCCTACCTCGGCGCCCGCGCCACCCGCGGCGGCCTGCTGCCGCGCGGCTGGCAGAAGGTCGAAGGGCTGTCGGTCGAGTAAGTCGCGCCGACACTGCCGCAGACACGACAACGCCCCGCTTCGAGCGGGGCGTTGTCGTTTTGGGGCAAGGGTCGAACACAACACTGCGGTTGTGTCCACTGTTTGCAGCGACGCGCTTTTGGGTAGGAGCGGCGCAAGCCGCGACAGCCGAAGCGGTGAAATGCCACTCCGGTATCCGAAGCTACGGCGCAATCGGATGCCGCTGTAAAGCAGCCGATTCTTTGCGGCTTCGGGTGACTACGCTTGCGAGAACTACTTCGGTGGGTCGCGGCTTGCGCCGCTCCTACCCGGTGGAGACGACTCGCTTTGGGGTAGGAGCGGCGCAAGCCGCGACAGCCGCAGCGGTGAAATGCCACTCCGGTATCCGAAGCTACGAGGCAATCGGATGTCGCTGTAAAGGAGCCGGTTCTTCGCGGCTTCGGCGACTGCGCTAGCGAGAATTACTTCGGTTGTCGCCGCTTGCGCCGCTCCTACCCAAAAGCAGAGCGCCTCCCTGAGCCTTCGCCCGGTACCGCGAGCCGCGGTGCCGGGCGAACCGATCGCTTACTCGGCGCAACCGCTCAACGCCCGGTCTCCCGGCTCTGCGTCGATGCGGTCGCGCCCATCGCGTCCGCTACGTCCTGCGCATTCGGCATCATCGCCGCCGATGCCGAGTGAGCGTTCGGCGAGAACGACAGCAGCAGGCCGAAGCTGGTGCTCGGGTCCTGGCCGCTGCCGTGCTGGCGCCGCATCAGCAGCGACAGCTTCCAGCCTCGGGAGAAGCTCATGTCCATACCGGCGCCGTAGCTCAGCGCGTTGTCGCCGTAGCTGCGCAGGCCCAGCACGTAGTCGTTGGCGACCGGCATGATCACGTAGTTGAGGTTGACGTCGCTGCGGTTGTCGAGGGACTCGCGGTACTCGAGCAGCCAGTACGGGCGGAACAGGTTGCCGCCGGTGGTGACGATCGGCAGGCTGCCTTCGACCCCGAGCGATGCACCGCTGTTCTCGACGGTCTGCGAGCCGTAGCTCAGATCGTAGATGCCCAGGCCGGTCTCGCGATAGCCGTCGAGCTTGGTGCGGCTGCTGTCGAGGCGGCCGTAGCCGGTCAGCATCATGCCGCTGCCGCCGCCGTGTTCGTAACCCGCGGTCAGCGAGCCGAACATCTGGTCGCCTTCGCGTTCGGCCGTGGCGGTAGCGCCGGCGGTCGCGCTGTAGCGGCGGATGTCGAAGTCCAAGCGGCCCCAGCCGAGGATGCCGTCGACGAACCAACGTTCGCTCGGGCGCCACAGGCCGTACAACGACAGCGCACGCTGCTTGGCGTCGAGTTTCGAGCGGCCGTCGTCGAGGTCGGTGTCGTTCCAGCCGAAACCACCGGCCACGCCGAGCAGGAAGCGTTCGCCGATGCGCCAGTCGGCGCCGACGGTGACGCCGTCGCTCTGGAAGTCGAAACCGTCGCTGCGTGCGTTGCGTTCGCGTTGACCGTTGGTGATGCTGCCGGCGGTCCACAGGCCCCAGCCTTCCGGCAGGCGCACCGGGTCGATCGACACCACTTGGCCCGCGGTCAGCGACATCGCCCCGCCCGAGCGGCTGCTCAGGTTGAGGGCCATGCCGTTGCTCGAGCTGTTGGCACCGGCGAAGCGCTGCTGACGCAAACGGTCCTGGATGTTGGACTGCTGCGCCGACGCGAAGCGCACGCTGGCATCGACCTGCGCCTGCAAGCCGCCGACCACGCTGGGATCGCGGGTCGGGTCGGGACGCGCGGCCACGGTCAAGGTGGTGCTGATCGAGGCCTGCAGATAACTGCCGCTGGCCGCCTGGGTCGCGACCAGGGTCGCCACGCCGGAGCCGACGATCGTCACCCGGCGACCGCTGACCGTCGCCACCGCCGTATTGGCGCTGCTGAAGCTGAAGGCGCCGTTGCTGTTGCTGCTCGGGTCGGGCAGATCGAAGGCCGCCTCGCCGACGGTCTTGGCGATCTCGCCGATCCACGCCAGGGTCGGCGTGCCGCCGCTGATGATCACTTGCAGGGCGACTTGAGGCGCGGCGGTGTAGTTGGCGTTGCCGGCCTGATCGGCGGTGAGCGAACACGTGCCCGAGCCCAGCGTGCTGACCGTGTTGCCGCTGACGGTGCAGATCGCCGGCGAAGTACTGGCGAACACCACCGGATTACCCGAGGCACCGCCGCTCGCCGACACGGTGAAGCTGCCGCCCGGCGTGTACACCGGCGCCGCCGGATTCGCGCTGAAAGCGGTAATGGCCTGGGCGGCCGCACCGATGGTCACGTCCAAGGTCACTTGCGGCGCGGCGCTGTAGTTGCCGTCGGCGGCCTGGTCGGCCGTCAGCGAACAAGTCCCCGCGCTCAACATCGTCACGGTGCTGCCGCTGACCGTACACACCGAACTCGTGGTGCTGGCGAACACGACCGGGCTGGTCGAGGCGCCCGGCGTGGCCGAGACCGCGAAGCTGCCGCCGGCGGCGAACACCGGCGCCGCCGGGTTGGCCGCGAAATCGGTGATCGCCTGGGCCGCCAGGGCGATGGCCACGTTCAAGCTGACCTGCGGCGAAGCATTGTAGTTGGCGTCGCCGGCTTGGTCGGCGGTCAGCGAACAGGTGCCGGCCGTCACCATCGACACCGTACTGCCGGCCACCGTACACACCGACGGCGTAGCGCTGGCGAACACCACCGGGCTGCTCGAAAGACCGGGCGTGGCCGAAACCGTGAAGCTGCCGCCCGGCGCATACACCGGCGCGGCCGGGTTGGCGGCGAAGTTGCTGATCGATTGGGTTGCGACACCGATCGCGACGACCAGCGAGGCCTGCGGCGCCGCGCTGTAGTTGGCGTTGCCGGCCTGGTCGGCGCTCAGCGAACAATTGCCCGCGCTGACGATCGTCACCGTGTTGCCGCTGACCGTGCAGGCCGCCGGCGTGGTGCCGGCGAACACCACCGGATTACCCGACGCGCCACCGGTCGCCGAGACGGTGAAGCTGCCGCCCGGCGAGTACACCGGCGCGGCCGGATTGGCCGCGAACGCGGTGATGGCCTGGCTGGCAGGACCGATGGGCACCGCAAGCGTCGCCTGCGGCGCAGCCGTGTAGTTGGTGTTGCCGGCCTGGTTGGCGGTCAGCGCGCAGCTGCCCGCTGCCACGGTGGTCACCGTGCTGCCGGCGACGGTACAGACCGCCGGCGTGGTGCTGGCGAACACGACCGGGTTACCCGACGCGCCACCGGTCGCCGACACGGTGAACGTGCCGCCCGGCGCGTACACCGGCGAGGCCGGATTGGCGGCAAAGGCGGTGATCGCCTGGCTGCCCTGCGCGATCGCCAGCGTGTAGGCGCGCGTGCCGCTGAAACCGTTGTTGGAGGTCGCCTGCACGGTGAAGTTGTAGCTGCCGGCGGCGGTCGGCGTGCCCGACAGCGCGCCGGCGCTCGACAGCGCCAGGCCCGCCGGCAAGGCGCCGGCGGTGACCGTGAAGGTGTACGGCGCAACACCGCCATTGGCGCTGGTCGCGCTCAAGGTCTGTGAGTACGCGGTGTTGAGCGCAGCGTTCGGCAAGGTCGGCGGATTGACCGTGACCGCCACCGTCGCGCAGTTGAGCACGAGGTTGGTGACGTCGCTGGCGATGGCCAGGCCGCTCGAAGGATTGATGGTGCACAGCTGGCCCGCGGGATGGCTGAGCACGCTGACGTTCCAGTTCGCTCCTTGCGGCAGGCGCGTCGGGAACACGAAGCTGGTGGCGGCCTGCGCCACTACGACCTGCTGCGAGCTGACCGGGTTGGTCGCGGCGAGTTGCAGGGTGACCGGGCCGGTCTGGCCACTGGCCGAGCCGCCGACCGCGAATTCGGTCTGGGCGAAACAGATCAAGGCCGCGCCGTTGCCGGCTTGCACACCATTGTTGATGGTGACCGCGGTCAGGCCGGTCGCGCCCGAGCTGCCGCCCGCGCCGCCGCCACCGCCGCCGTTCCAGTTCTGGGTGCAGGTCGCCGTGCCCACGCCGGCACCGCCGCCGCCCGCGCCGACCGTGGCGCCGCCGCCACCGCCGCCGCCGTAACCGGCGCCGGTGAAGGAACCGAAGAAATTGAAGGCATCGCCGCCACTGCCGTTGGCGGCATTGCCCGCGGTGGCCGGAAAGCTGCCGCAGCCTGCGCCAGCGGCACCACCGGTGCCGACCGTGCCGCCACCGCCGCCGAACGGACCAATGCCGCCGGGTACGTTGCCGCCCGTGCCACCTGCACCGCCACCGCCGACACCGCCGGCGCCGCCGGCGATGACGTCGTCGCTGCTCCAGCCGGCGTTGCCGCCGCCACCGCCGCCGCCGGCGATGCCGACGCGATTGCCGATGCCGTTGCCGCCGACGCGCAGGTCGGTGGCGCCGCCGCCGATGCCGTCGAGGCCCTCGCCGATACCGCCGGGATTGACCGCCTGCGAGCCTTGCCCGCCGACCCAGATCGACAGCGCCGCGCCCGGCGTCACCGCCAAGGTGCCACGTACCCGTCCGCCGAGGCCGCCACTGCCGCCCGGAGAATTCGGGTTGCTACCGGCATCGTCGCCAGCACCACTGCGACCAGCGCCGCCTTGAGCGCCGCTGAGGTAGACGGTCAACGAATGCACGCCGGCCGGCACGGCGACGGTCTGCTCGCCGCCAGTAAAACCGAACGCCGCCGGCGTTTCGCCGATGCCGCAGCTCTGCGCTTGCGCAGTGCCGGTCATGCCGAGCCCCGCCAGCAACAGCAGGCCGCCCCACCGG
Source organism: Lysobacter sp. CA196 (assembly GCF_052078695.1). Lineage (NCBI taxonomy): Bacteria > Pseudomonadati > Pseudomonadota > Gammaproteobacteria > Lysobacterales > Lysobacteraceae > Lysobacter > Lysobacter sp. CA196. The sequence goes on from NZ_JBQJIN010000028.1 coordinate 34,700, forward strand.
GTCTTGGCTGCGCGAGCCGCGCGCAGAGCCGGATCGAGACGCAAGCGCGTGCTCGCGCCGGTGCGGAATCGCAAAGTCTTCATAGCCATCAAATCGCCCCCTAGGCGAACCGCATCGCGGTTGCACGAAACTCACGCACACGCGAGCGCGCGCACAGCCGTGCGCCACGAACGCGGTGCTCCCCTGCGTTGAACGTCCTGAGTTTTTCCCGCTGGCGGCCTACCCCAAGGCCACGCGAGCATCCGGTTGGAACCGGAACCCGGGAAACAGAAGCGCCACTCCCTGAGACGCTTCATTTGAAAACAGCAAACGCGTAACGAGGCCGATAGCGGGCAACTCGTCGCACTTTTAACTGTGCTCTGCAGCACATTAAGCCACGGGACTCGGATTTTTACCTACCGCCGGTCCGATAAGCCGGGCCGTGGCTCGTCACGGCCGAGCTTGCCGACTCGGGCGCGCCGCTACGCTCGATCGGGCTGGTCGTGGCCCAGCTTCCCGCGAGGCCAGCCGCCATGCGACGAATCCTGCTGCGAGCCTCGTGGCGCAACGCTCAAGCACGGCAACGCGGCATCCCCGACCCGGCCGGCGGATGCGGTCGTGGCCGGGCCGCTGTCGCCCCGGGTACAATCCTCCGGCTCGCTGCACTCAGGCGCAGCGCGGTCGTAGAGCAGCCGGCTACACCGTGAAATCGCAACGGCCCCGTAGCTCAGCTGGATAGAGCATCCCCCTCCTAAGGGGAAGGTCACACGTTCGAATCGTGTCGGGGTCGCCAACCACGCAGCGCCGCTCATGCGCGCTGCCGGCGCCCGCGAGGGCGTCCCCTTTCCGTCTCGCCACGCCACGGCGCGACCATCACTTGGAGCTTTCGGTATGACCCACCCCGTTCTCGCCGCCCTGGGACTCAAAGACAACGAGTCCGGCACCTACCTCGGTCATGGCGAATGGTCGAAGACCGCCGACGCCGGCGTGCTGGAGCCGATCAACCCCACCGACGGCGAAGTGCTGGCGCGCGTGCAGGCGTCCTCGCAGAGCGACTACGACACCATCGTCGAGCGCGCCCAGGCCGCCTTTGCGGTGTGGCGCACCACCCCGGCGCCGCGCCGCGGCGAAGCGATCCGCCTGTGCGCCGATGCGCTGCGCAAGCACAAGGACGCACTGGGTTCGCTGGTCGCGCTGGAAATGGGCAAGTCCAAGCCGGAAGGCGACGGCGAAGTGCAGGAAATGATCGACATCGGCGATTTCGCCGTCGGCCTGTCGCGCCAGTTGTACGGCCTGACCATGCACTCCGAGCGCCCGGGCCACCGCATGTACGAGCAGTGGCATCCGCTCGGCCTGGTCGGCGTGATCTCGGCGTTCAACTTCCCGGTCGCGGTGTGGGCCTGGAACTCGTTCATCGCGGCGATCTGTGGCGATATCACCATCTGGAAGCCCTCGCCGAAGACCCCGCTGTCGGCGATCGCCTCGATGAAGATCTGCAACGAGGCGCTGCGCGCGGCCGGCTTCCCGGACATCTTCTTCCTGTTCAACGACGCCGGCACCGAGCTGGCCTCGAACTTCGTCGACGACAAGCGCATCGGTCTGGTCAGCTTCACCGGTTCGACCAAGGTCGGCCGCGTAGTCGGCGAACGCGTCGCGCGCCGCATGGGCCGTTCGCTGCTGGAACTCGGCGGCAACAACGCCATCATCGTCGACGCTTCGGCCGACCTGAAGCTGGCGATCCCGGCGATCGCGTTCGGCGCGGTCGGCACCGCCGGCCAACGCTGCACCACCACCCGCCGCCTGTTCGTGCACGAGTCGATCCATGACGACGTGCTGGCCAAGCTGGTCGCCGCGTTCAAGCAGGTCGAGAAGAAGATCGGCGACCCGACCGACCCGGCCAACCTGATGGGCCCGCTCAACAGTCGCGATGCGGTGCAGGCTTACCTGGATGCGGTCGAGAAGGCCAAGGCCAGCGGCGGCAAGGTCGAGACCGGCGGCGCGCAGATCGAGCGCAAGGGCAACTTCGTCCTGCCGACCATCGTCACCGGCCTGAGCAACGACGCCGAAGTGGTGCAGACCGAAACCTTCGCGCCGATCCTGTACGTGATGAAGTTCAAGACGCTGGACGAAGCCATCGCCCTGCAGAACGACGTGCCGCAGGGCCTGTCGTCGTCGATCTTCACCGCCAACCTCAAGGCCGCCGAAGCCTTCCTGTCGGCCGCCGGTTCCGACTGCGGCATCGCCAACGTCAACATCGGCACCTCCGGCGCCGAGATCGGCGGCGCGTTCGGCGGCGAGAAGGAAACCGGCGGCGGTCGCGAGTCGGGTTCGGATGCATGGCGCGCCTACATGCGCCGCCAGACCAACACGATCAACTACTCCGACGCATTGCCGCTGGCGCAGGGCATCAAGTTCGATCTGTAAACGAACCGGCGGCGTCCAGCCGCCAATGAAGAGACGACGCAGGGCGGCCGGCAACGGCCGCCCTGTTTTGTGATAGCCCGCGCAAAACCCTGGCGCACTGCCGATCGCAGACCGCGACGCGGTCGGCGTAATCCCCGTTCCACCGCCCCTAGCATGGGTTCGCCAGATGGACTGGCGACATGAGGGAGATCTTGTGGACACACGGAACCGTAGCATCCGCTTGAGCGCACTGGCTTTCGGCGTATTCGGCTTCGCCGCCGCGCTGACCGCCGTCGCCGCGCCGCAATGCGATCACTGCCTGGCCGGCTATTACGCCTGCCGCACTAATAGCCCCGGCGACACCCAGCCCTGCCTGGAAGAAATGTGGGCCTGCGAAATCGCCAACGGCTGCGCGATGAGCTTTCCGCCGGACTGATCGATCGCGGCGCACCATCGCCGCCAAGCGCAATGATCCGCACGCAAGCCGCGGCTCCGGTCGCGGCTTGCCTCGCCCGTGCCGCGCCCGTCGCGGCTGAGGAGCCCGCCACATCGCACTCGTCGTATCCTGTGGCCCGATCAAGTCACGAAGGAACGTCCCTCCATGCAAATGCCCGTTCGCCAGACCAACGTCCTGGCCATCATCAGCCTGATCGCCGGCATCCTCGGCTGGACCCTGCTGCCCCTGGTCGGCAGCCTCGGCGCGATCATCACCGGCCACATGGCGCGCGGCCAGATCCGCCGCGAGCCCGACCGCTACGACGGCAACGGCCTCGCCATCGGCGGCCTGATCCTCGGCTGGGGCTCGGTGATCATCGCCGTGCTCAGCATCATCGTGATCGTGCTGTTCTTCGGCGGCCTGGCCACGATCGTGGCTCTCAGCGGCCAGCACTAAGGCGACCCGGTCGGCGCCCGACCCGACCCGGCCGCCGCCAACCGCCGCACGCCGCGCTCGCCCCGGGCCGCCCGCTTGGGCGATAATCGGCGTCCCCGTTCCCGAGCGCCCCCGACGACCTCGTGTACAGCCTTGCCCGACCCTTTCTCTTCGGACTGGATGCCGAACGAGCGCACGGCCTAGGCCTGGTGGCGCTGGAAACCGCATACCGCAGCGGCCTCAATCCACTCATGGCGCGGCCGCCCAAGCCGCTGCCGACCAAGGTCTTCGGCCTCAGCTTCCCCAATCCGGTCGGCCTGGCCGCCGGCCTGGACAAGAACGGCGCCCACGTCGACGCCCTGCTCGCCCTGGGCTTCGGCTTCGTCGAGATCGGCACCGTGACGCCCAAGCCGCAGGCCGGCAACCCGCGTCCGCGCATGTTCCGCCTGCCCGAACAGCAGGCGGTGATCAATCGCCTGGGCTTCAACAACGACGGCGTCGACGCGCTGGTGCGCAACGTCGCCAAGGCGCGGCGCAAGCGCGGCCTGCTCGGCATCAACATCGGCAAAAACAAGGACACGCCGAACGAGAACGCGGAGAGCGATTACCTCTACTGCCTCGAACGCGTGTATCCGCTGGCCGACTACATCACCGTCAACATTTCCTCGCCGAACACCGCCGGCCTGCGCGAACTGCAGGAAGAGCAGTCGTTGCGCCGCCTGGTCGGCAACCTGCGCGAGGCGCAAGAGAAGTTCGCCGCGCGCGAAGGCCGGCGCGTGCCGATGCTGGTCAAGATCGCGCCCGACCTGTCCGACGACGACATCGAAGCCGCCGGCCGCGTGCTCGGCGAGCTGCAGGTCGACGGCGTGATCGCCACCAACACCACCATCGCGCGCGACGGCGTCGAAGACAGCCCGCACGGTAAGGAAGTCGGCGGGCTGTCGGGGCGTCCGCTGATGAGCCAGTCGACCACGGTGCTGCGCAAGATGCGCACGCGCCTTCCCGAAAACATCGCCATGGTCGGCGTCGGCGGCATCCTGTCCGGCGCCGATGCGGTCACCAAGATGGCCGCCGGCGCGAGCCTGGTGCAGTGCTATTCGGGCCTGGTCTATCGCGGGCCGGCCTTGGTCCACGAATGCGTCGAAGCGATTCGGCGCCGCAAGGAAGCGCCCAGCCGCGGCAATGTCCCGCCGACGATCTGAGCCCGCCGTCATTCAGCCCGCCCTCACTCACACGACTCCCTATCGCAGGCATGGTTCGCAGGCATGAGCGCATGAACCCGAGCGTGCGCGTGCTGCGCGATGCCTCGCTGAAAGACCGCAACAGCTTCGGCGTCGCCGCGCGCGCGCCGTGGCTGGTCAGCGTCGACGAAGCCGCGGCCCTGCCCGAGGCGCTCGAACGCGAAGAACTGCGCGACGGCCTGGCCCTGGTACTCGGCGGCGGCAGCAATCTGTTGTTCGCCGGCAACCCGAGCGGCGCCGTGCTCGAACTCAGCGGCCGCCAGGTGCGCATCGTCGAGGACGACGGCGAACGCGCCATCGTCCGCGCCGATGCCGGCGTGCCCTGGCACGGCTTCGTCCTGCAGATGCTGGCGCAAGGGTTCGCCGGCCCCGAGAACTTGGCCCTGATCCCGGGCACGGTCGGCGCCTCGCCTATCCAGAACATCGGCGCCTATGGCGTGGAAGTACGCGACTTCGTGCACGCGGTCGAAGCCTTCGAGCCCGCGACCCGGCGTTGGCTGCGCTTCGACAACGCGCAGTGCCAGTTCGCCTACCGCGACAGTCTGTTCAAGCAGGCGCCGGACCGTTACCTGATCACCGCGGTCGAGTTCTCTCTCTCGCGCAGGCCCGCACTCAAGCTCGACTACGCCGGCCTCGGCGAAGAGCTCGCGGCGATGGGCGTCGACGCGCCGACGCCGCAGGCGGTCGCCGATGCGGTCATCGCGATCCGTCGCCGCAAGCTGCCCGACCCGGCCGTGCTCGGCAATGCCGGCAGCTTCTTCAAGAACCCCATCGTGCCGGTCGCGCAAGCAGAAGCCTTGTTGGCGCAGCATCCCTCGATGCCGTCGTTCCGCGGCAACGATGCCGATACGCGCAAGCTGTCGGCAGCGTGGTTGATCGACGGCTGCGGCTGGAAAGGCCATCGCGACGGCGACGCCGGCGTGTCGGCCGCGCATGCCTTGGTCTTGGTCAACCACGGCCAGGCCAGCGGTGTGCAGTTGCTCGACCTGGCCCACCGCATCGCCGCTTCGGTGCAGTCCCGCTACGGCGTCGCCATCGAACCGGAACCGCGCCTGATCGGCGCCTCGTGGTGAGCGCCGCGCCGGCGCATCCGATGCGCGCGGCCAGCCTGATGCTGGCCAGCACGATCTCGTTCGGCGTGATGACCATCGCGATCCGTTTCGCTTCGCACTCGCTGCATACCTTCGAGATCGCGTTCTTCCGCAACCTGTTCGGCCTGCTCGCGGTGTTGCCGTTGTTGCTCGGCGCGCAACGCGCGGAACTGCGCACCCGCCAGTTGCCGAAGTATTTCGTGCGTTGCCTGATCGGCATCTGCTCGATGCTCGCCGGCTTCTGGGCCATCGGCCACTTACCACTGGCGCAGGCGATTTCGCTGACTTACTCGACGCCGATCTTCGTCACCATCGCCGCGGTGCTGTTCCTGCACGAGCAAGTGCGCGCGCGGCGCTGGCTCGCAGTGCTGGCTGGTTTCATCGGGGTGCTGGTGATCGTGCGCCCGGGTTCGGCGGATTTCTCCATCGACAGCCTCGCCGCCCTCCTCGCGGCGGTGCTCGGCGGGGTGATCTCGATCCAGATCAAGCAGCTCTCGCGCATCGACTCGGCCAACACCATCGTCCTCTACACCTATGCGTTCTGGGTGCCGATGTCGTTGATCCCCGCACTGTTCGTCTGGCAGTGGCCGCAGGGCACGGTGTGGTGGTGGATCATCGCCGCCGGCGTGTTCGGCACCGGCGGGCAGGTGCTGTGGACGCACGCGCTCAAGCTCGGCGAAGTCTCGGCGCTGACGCCGATCAGCTTCATGCAACTGCCGCTGGTCGCGCTGGCCGGCTGGTTGTGGTTCGGCGAAGGCCTGGACGCCTACACCGTGACCGGCGCGACGATCATCCTGGCCTCGAACGCCTACATCGCCCATCGCGAAGCGGTGTTGGCGCGGCGCGCGGCATCGGCTGCGGCGTCGGCGGGGGCTGTGCCGGGGGAGTAAGTCGCTGCGCCTTGTCGTAGCGTTTGTATGGGCCGCCGGTCGGGTGGGGCCTCGCGATCTGGCGCCAATCCCCCCTCCCCCCTTTGCAAAGGGGGAACAGCACGGTGACTTTGAAGGCATGAACGCTCCTGCTGGCTCGTACCAGCGATGCATCGGCAACGCTTGTTGCAGCGCACGAAGGCCTCAACGGCACTCGGCGATTCCGTGACCGGGGTCCGGGCATTAGCGGACAGGCGCGGCCGCATTAGCGGTCAACCTGCACGGATCGGGTCCGGCGCACGCCGGCGCGATTGACGCGGCCGTACGGCGGGCGATATCCAGACGCGGCAGTACGGAGGGGAACCGGCCACGCGCACGCCCTAGCGCGCGCCGGTATCGCGACCCGCTCCTCCCTTCATGACGATCCAAGGAGAGAGATCATGGCACTGAGCCGTCACGTGGCCGTCGCCCTTCTGGGCGGCGCCGTCGCCTTGTCCAGCCTGCCCTCGCATGCCGAGCAAGGCGATTACGGTTTCTTCGAAACCATCCGCAATCTGTTCTCGCCGCCCAAGGCCGACAACAAAGTCCAGCCGGCGCAGCGCAGCGGTCAGTACCCGCTGCTCAGTCGCGACGCCGCGCGCGCCGACGGCTTCGACCCCGGCGCCTACTACCAGTGGCAGACGGTGCAGTTGCCAGCCGAGACCGGCGCGGTCTGCGGCAACGGCTCGCCGTACAAGATCTTCGTCAACCGCGTGCCCGACACCACCAACACCATCATCTACATGGAAGGCGGCGGTGCGTGCTGGGACTACGCGAGTTGCTCGGGCCAGGGCGGCGTGCGCGGCGCGCGCAATCCCAACGGCGTGCCCGACGACTACATGAAGCTGCTCAATCCCGGCGCCAGCCTGGTCAGCCCCTTCGTGACCCGGGTCAGTCCCTTCGATGGGGTCAAGACCCAGGGCTGGAACATGGTCTACGTGCCCTACTGCACCGGCGACCTCTACGGCGGCGACAAGGTCGCGGTCTATAACGATCCCAGCGGCCAGGCGTCTCCGCTGGTCTGGCACCACAACGGCCTGCGCAACTCGCGCGCGCTGACCGCCTGGCTCAAGGACAACCTGCCGCGGCCCGGGCAGATGCTCAGCACCGGCTGCAGCGCCGGCGGCGCCGGCAGCCTGATCAACTACGACCCGCTGCGCCGCGATCTGTCGCCGAGCCGCGCCTTTCTGATCGACGACTCGGGCCCGATTTTCCCGACCCCGCGCAACGGCGATCCAGCGCAGTATCCCTCGCAACCGCTGATGGCCCATATCCGCGGCGCCTGGGGCCTGGACGCACCGAACGGCCCGCTGGCCTACCTCGCCAGCGGCCTGCCGCAGCTCGACCTCGACGAACTCGGTTCGATCTACCCCGCGCTCGCCAACAAGCACGGCAACGACCGGCTCGGCGCCACCCACTTCTGGCAGGACCTGAACTACTCGTCGTATTCCTACGAGCGCTTCCACGACGATATCCAGTCGGCACCGAACCAGGCCGCCAAGGAAGCCCTGATCCACGCCAAGTGGGCCGGCGATACCCAGCGCCTGTCGGAACGGCTCAACGGCCTGGACAACTTCGGCGGCTATTTCCCGCAGTACCGCGCCTTGAACGAAAGCCACTGCACGACCATCGTCGATTTCAAGAACGGCGACGTGCAGGAGCAGAGCCTGGAGCTGAAGCACTTCATCGACAGCGTGCTCGACGGCAGCGGCAAGGTGCGCGACGCCTCCGAGCAGAACGACAGCCGCGACAAGGCCAAACCGTTCAACCTGCTCTACTGGCTGGTCGACCAGCTGCTGGCCTGACCGGCCCGCACCTGAAGGACGCAGGCGCCGATGCGCACGCCCCTCCTGTCGTTGCTCGCACTGACCGCCGTGGCTCTAGCCGCGGCGGTCGGCGGCGGTTGGCTGCCGCTGTCGAAGGCGAAAGCCGATACGACCGTGGCGGCCGGCGGCCAGGGCAGCGCAACGCCGACGCAGATGCAAACCTTGCTGGCGACGCCGCAGGCCCGCGACTACCGCCAGCGCCAGCAATTCCAGCGCGACGCGCAACGCTTCTTCCGCGATGCGCGCAACCTGGGCCCGGTCGCGCGCAGCCAGCGCGCCCAGGTGCTGGAGCGCAAGATCGATGTCTATGAAAATGCCGGCGAACTCTCCGCCGGCGAAACCATGCTGCTGCGGGTCGGGCTGATCCAGGCCACGGTCGCCGACCCGGCCGAACAAGCGGCGCAGGTCGAAGCGCTCGCCCAGCGTTACCGCGCCGATGCCACGCGCCGTAACGCGCAGTGGCAGGCACAGCAACAACGAGACCCGCGCTTCCGGGACTACAAGCAACACGAGCGCGACGTGGTCGCCGAAGTCCTGGCGATGCAGCGCATCCCCGGTGGCCTCAGCCGCGACGAGTACCTTCGCCAGCGCCTGCAGGCCGAACGCGAACGGGCCTATCGTTAGCGAAGTTGCTGCCGGCTGGCGGCAACGCGCTCAATCGCCTTCCGCCACCACCACGCGATTGCGGCCGCCGCGCTTGGCCACGTACAAGGCCTGATCGGCGCGCGCGAAGGTGGCCGCCGTGTCCTCGCCGACGCGGTGCGTGGCCAGGCCGACGCTGATCGTAAGCGGCAGGCCCACCGGCAGGTTCGCGACCGCCTCGCGCACGTATTCGCATTGCAACTGCGCTTGCGCCTGGCCGCACTCGAACATCATCAGGAACTCCTCGCCGCCGTAGCGCGCCACCCCGCCCGGCGCGGCCGCGTACAGACGCAGCGCCTCGGCCACCGCGAGCAGGACACGGTCTCCCTCCGGGTGGCCGTGGATGTCGTTGATGGTCTTGAAATGGTCGATGTCGAGCACGGCGACATGCAAGCTCGCCGGCGCCTCGCGACGCGCCAGCGCCTGTTCCAGCGCCAACGCGAATGCGCGCCGGTTCGGCAAGCCGGTCAGCGGGTCGGTGCGGGTCAGCGCGGTGAGGTCGGCGTTGCTGGCTTCGAGCTCGGCCTGGTACTGCAGCAGCCGGTGCTCGTACCAGTCGCTTTCCTGCAACTGCCGCGCCAAGGCGTGGCTGACCCGGCGCAATTCGAGCAGACGCGAGGTCTGGGTCGACAAGGCCTGCAGGGCGACGTACTGGTGCTGGTTCAATTCGCGCGGCTGGCGGTCGATCACGCACAAGGTGCCCAGCGCCTCGCCGCCCGGCGCGATCAGTGGCGCGCCGGCGTAGAAGCGGATATTCGGGTCGTCCAGGACCAGGGGACTGTCGGCGAAACGCGCATCGTTGTGCGTGTCCGGCACCACCATGGTCCGGTTCGGTTCGAGGATGGCGTGGGCGCAGAACGCCAGCTCGCGCGGCGTCTCGCTGGCCGCCAGGCCGATGCGCGACTTGAACCACTGGCGATCGGCGTCGACCAGACTGACCAAGGCGGTCGGCACGTCGCAGATCGCGGCCGCGATCGCGACCAGATCGTCGAAGTCCTTTTCCGGTGCGGTGTCGAGGATGTCGTAACTGCGCAACGCCGCCAGGCGCGCGGCTTCATTGGCGGGTAGCTCGGGTTTCTGCACGACTCGGTTTCCAGGCGTCGGAGCTGTCGAACCCCATCCCCTGCCATGGTTTCCGACCCGCGGATTCTAACAAGGCCTCGTCGAGACGAAATCCGACCAGAGCACGGATCGGGGCCGGCCGCCCTGCCCCGGAACCCGCACCATGCGCAAGTGCGGGACCGTTCCAACCCCCGTTTCGCCGACCGCCGTCACGGCCATTGCGCGAAGCCGTACTTTCAAGCGATGGCACTGGTTGCAATGTCAGCCCGCTACAATCGAACCTGCCATGCAGGCGCGCCAACGGCCTGCGAACGACTACCGGGAACGACCGCACCCATCGCCACAGAGAGGGCCACGTGCAAGTGGAAACGAACGATTACGTCGAACTCAAGAGCGAGATCCTCGACGGCATGCGCAGCTACATGGAAGAGCTCAAGGAAGACGGCAGCGACGCGGGTTATACCGCGCAGGACATCGACGACTGCGAAGGGATCATCGATCGTTTCCTCGACGCCATCGCCAACGCCGCCGGCGACAACGCCCGCGCCAGCGGCGCGGTCAAGGATGCGGTGCTCGCGCTCAACGCCCTCAACGCGCGCTGCGGGCATAGCCTGATCGAGACCGACCAGCGCGAAAGCCTGTGCGAACTCATCATCGGCGTCGCCGCAACCGCCGGCGTCGGCTCGGGCCAGGACGACATCACCGAGGAATGGCGGGAGTGGTGAGGTTTAGCCGGTCGCGTTGAATACAGCAGCCGGCGCGAATCGCGCCTGCCTAGTCGCACAGATGGTCGGACTCTCGCTTCACAGTCGTGGATCGCAACTCACCCAACTGCAAGGATCCTGCCTCGACCGAATAGTCGGCAGCGTCTTCAGTCGCGTTTCGGCAGGCGCCTGCCTGGGGAGTGCTTCGCCACGCACTGCACCGAGCATCAAAGCCAGTCCGAAGAACGCCATCCAGGCGAGGACGCTGCGCAGCCAACGGCTACACTGCGTAATTCCGTTTGCAGTTCTCATGGTTCATCCGTGCCAGTCAGCCGTTGCAGCTGAAACCTTCGATGCGGGCAACCTTGTCCGCTTCCCGTCACAATCTTTCTTCGTATGAAATGTGCTTTGCAAGCGTTCGAGCACAGCAGGAAACGAAGGATGAACTTGTTGAACATGAATGCGTAGATGGCACATCCATCGGCGCTCAGCGGTCGGTACTTGATAGCTGTCGAAGGCGAGAAAACACAGAACAAAAGCGGTCGATGCACGGCCCCGTCGCAGGCCTCCTCGTCGCCACGCAGGCACAAAAAAACCGGGCCCGCGAACGGGCCCGGTCTGGATGACGCTTCAGCCTGCGATCGTTACGGCGTGACGGTCAAGGCCACCCGCAACGCGACCTTCGGCCGCACCGGATCGTCGCTGGCCACGCAGACATAACCCACGTGTCCACCCGGCGCGAGGCCGGCGCTGTTGATGCGCACGCGATTGGCGATCGCGCCGTGTCCCGGCACCGTGCCGAAGGCGCGCGTCGGCGCACCGATCCACGGCGCACCGCAAGCGCTCAGGCCCTGGATGTCGTAGGCCAGCCCGGCAAAACCGGCACCGGCCAACCAGGTGCCGGCACCGCTCACATCCGGCGCGATGGTGCGGAACTGGCTGTCGCCGCTGTTGGAAGCGAACCAGACCCAACGGTTGGCGAAGCTGGTGCGCGCATTCACCACCAGCCAGTAGCGGCCGGGGGCGAGTTCGACGTTCTGCCCGGCCGCGGCCAGGTCCAGCGCGATGTTGGCGCCGTCCAAGGTCACGCCCACGCCGGTCGGCGCCGCGGTATAGCTCCACACCGCATTGCCTGCCAGCGGGTTGCTGCTGGGGTTGCCGCCGTTGTCGGCATACACGCTCCAACTGATGTTGGTCGCCGTGCTCGCCAGGGACGCACCGCTGGACACGAAGCCTTCCGAGAACAGCTTGGACAGGCGGGTGGTGTCGGTCAGGGTGAAGTCGTCGCTGGAGAACTGCGCTGGCAGACCGCCGGCCGATGCCGGGTCGGTGTAGATCGTGCTGCGGAAGCCGCTGGCGACGCCCTCGCTGCTGGCGCTGACGACGGTGCGCGAAGCCGAACCGGTGTTGTCGACCTGGAACTCCAACGGCGAGCCGCTGGTGTTGCCGATGCTGAAGTCGGCGAAGCCGCGGCTGCCGGCCCTCAGGCTCAGCGACACTTGCTCCGGGCTCAGCACGATCGCCGGCGGCTGCACCGCGACCGCGATCGGCAGATGCAGATCGGGCGATGCGCGGGTCAACAGCGGCTTGAGGTCGAGCTGACCGAAGTGCCAGCTTCCGTCCTTGGCGAAGCCCTTGCTCAGCACGATCACGTGCACCGTCGTGCTCTGGCCGGGCGCCGACAGGAACACCGGCGGGAACGCGATGCCATCGAGTCCCTTGACCTGCGCCAACCACAACTCAGGCTTGCCCTGGGCATGGCGGAAGGTGCGCTTGAACGTGCACGAGCCATAGCACTCGCGCTTGTCCAGGCTGGCCAGGTTGAGCTTGGAGACGTCGCCGCCCGTGGCCGGATCGGCCGCCAGGAAGTTCGCCGTCGTCTCGTTGAGCACCAGGCCGGAACGCAAGGCGCGATCGACCTGGATGCGGCCCGCACCCTTGGCGAACGCATCGGCGGGAGTGACTTCGTCTTCTTTGAAGACCTCCTGCTTGGCGGTCATCATCAAGGCCGACTTGATCTCGTGCGAGGTCCAGTCCGGCTTGGCCTGGCGCAACAGCGCAGCGGCGCCGGCCTGATGCGGCGAGGCCATCGAGGTGCCGCTGAGCAGGCCGACGATGTTCTCGCTGCCGGTCAGGGTGGTGCCGGAAATCACCGCGAGTACGTTGACGCCGGGTGCGGTGACGTCGGGCTTGATCAGATCCAGGCCGTCGGTCGGTCCGCGCGAGCTGAAGGCCGCGAGCACGTCGGGTGTGTTCGGAATCGGCGTCGGCGGGAAGTTGATCCCACCGGTCGTGGTATTGCCGTTGCCGGTGGCGAAATTGCGCAAGGCATCGCTGTCGGTCTGCGCGGCGAGGAAGGTCGGGATGGTCGTGCCCGGAACGCTGGGCGAGGTGGCGCCCGGCTGGTTGTTGGCGATCACCACCGCGACCGCACCCGCGGCGGCGGCATTGTTGACCTTGATCGTGAAGTTGCAGGTGCCGCGACGGACCACTGCGACCGCGTTCTGGAAGGTGGCGGCCGGGAACGCGGCGCAGCCGTCGGCGGCGGTGTCGATGCCGGCGCTGACGCGCACCGGTGTGGTCGGCGGCAGGGACGTGGTGAACGCCGCGCCGGACGAACCCTCGGTCAACACCACCGCCTGCAACGCCGGCGGTACGGTGCCGGGACCGGTCACCTGCAACAGATAGGCGAAGGTGCCGCGACCGTGCTGGGCCGCGGCGGTCGTCGAGGTCCACGGTTCCTGGTGGCCCATGGTGCTCGGGCCCGGGCCGCTGTTGCCGGCGGCCGCAGCGATGTAGATGCCCGCATCGGCCGCATTGAGGAAGGCCAGCGACACCGACTCGCCCCACGGCGATGCACCGCCGCCGATGGAATAGTTGATGACGTCGACGCCGTCGGCGATCGCCTGGTCGACCGCGGCCACCGCCGAGGTGTTCGGGCATTGGCCTTGATTGGTCGCGATGATCGTGTAGCAAATGTCGTAAGCGATGATGTTGGCGTGCGGGGCGACGCCGGAAATGCGGATGTTGCGGCCCTTGTAATTCGCGGTCCAGGCATTGCCGGCCGCGGTCGACGCGGTGTGGCTGCCGTGGCTGTTGGTGTCGCCGAAACCGGGCTCTTCGCGCAGGCCCGGGACGCCGCAGGTATTGCCGGGCGGTCCGCAGACGAAATCGTAACCGCCGATCAACTTGTCGTTGCAGCGGCCTTCGTCGACGCCGCCGGGGGCGCAGGAACCGAGGTAGTTGCCGCTGCCGTTCGGGTTGATGTGCTGATAGCCGGTGTCGTCGACCGCGGCGAACGCCGGGCTGCCGAAGTTGATGCCGGTGTCGAGCACGCCGACCACCACGCCTTCGCCGCGGAACTGGGTCGGGCTGGCGTTCCACAACGCGGGCGCGCCGATCAGCTGCGGACCGACGTCGGTCGCCAGCGGATACTCGCGGTATTCCTCGACCAGTTCGACGCCGGGCAGCTTGGCGATGCGCGCGGCTTCGTTCTGGGTCATGCGGGTGACCACGCCGTTGACCGCGTGATGCATGCGGCGCTCGATCGCCAGCGGACGGCCGATCAGCGAACTGATGCCGCGCTCATGATCGCGCTGCACGGTATCGAGGTGGCGTACGTAGCTGCGCGCTTGCGTGCTCTGCACGTCGATGCGATTGCTGCCGCCGCCTGCGCTCTTGGCGGCAGCGCTGTTCGCGTTCTGCGCGCCGGCCAGGCGTTGCGGTGCGGGCAGGCCCGCGACTTCGCCGTGGTAAGTGCTGAGCGGTGCTTCCTTGTACAGCACGATGTAACGGCTGGTCTGGGTTTCCAGGCCGTTGTGGACACGGTTCGGCGATGGTGCGCCGCCGATCGCGCCGGCATCGGCCGGGCTGTCGTTCGAGAGACCGCGGATCGCGGCCCCCGCGAGCGCCGCCAGCCCGACCAGGCTGATGGCGATCGTCAATCGGTTCAATGCAGTTGGCATGAGAGATCTCCTCGTCCGTTCGCGAAGAAACCGCCCCACGCCTGCCCCCTCAGGCATGTCGCGGTTCGAATTCAGGAAGGTAAAGATCGTCGGCGACGAACGGCGGCCCCTGCTCCGCGCCCGCAGCCGACCAGCGCCCTTCCAAGCGCTGGAACTACCGCAAACGCAACGAGGCGCAGCCTCCCCTCCCAAGCCAGCAGACTGCTGGAGCCCCGAACGTTGCGGCGTGATGAGTAACACATTTCCGATGCGCCTACAGATGCTTTTTCGGCATGTTGCAGTGCTGAAACCTCAGTTCCCGCCAACCGCCCGAGGTGCAGCCCGTGCCGGCCAACGATCGCAGCCAGGCCGAGCGAACTGTCGCCCTCCACGATCAATACCGCAAACGAAGACGGCGCCCCGCAGGGCGCCGTCGTTTTGTTGCATCGCCGCAGATTCGCGGCGCCAACCTTGCATCGCAGCAATGCGTCGCGGCGCGGCGCCCTTCCTGGGTCTTACCAGCCGAAGCCGACGCCCACGCCCGCCGAGCTTTCCGAGTCGCTGAAGGCGCCGCCGACGGTGACCGTCGCGCGATCGCTGATCGCGCGCTGATAACCGATCGACAAGGCCTGCTCGCCGCCCTGGAAACCGGCGCCGACCGCGATGCGGTTCTGGGTGCGCAGGCCGGCCGCACTGGCCGACATCTGCACCATCGCCGAAGTCATCGCGCCGATCTTGTCGATGCGCTCGTCCTGCTTGTTGAAACGCCAGTTCATGTCCTCGCGCAGCTCGTTGATCGCCGCGGTCGGTGCAGCCAGCATCTGGTTCATGCGCGCATCGGTGTAGGTGTTGGCGCTGCGCAGGGTTTGCGCGTCGCCGGCATCGGCGCGCGAATTCGCACTCGCCAGCGTCTGCGCGTCGCCGGCCTGGACCTGGGCGACGTTGGCCGCGTCGGTCGGCGCGGTGCCGGTGGCAACGTTCGAGACACGAGTGCCGCCACCGCCCTGCAGGGTGACCTGGGCCTTCGAGGCGTCGTCGTACGTCACCGACGAAGCCACACCGGCGCCGACCCGCGTGTACAGATCGGTCAGGCGGCCGTCGACCGCGGAGAACGCTGCGCCGACGTCGTTGTAGTTGCCTCCCTGGATCACATAAGTCGGCGGGGTGAACACGCCGCCGGCGAAGCTCGCGCCACCGCCGAAGGCACCGCTCAGGGTATTGAGCTGCGACAGGTTCACCGCATCGGTGTCCTGGGTCGCCGCTGCGACGTTGACCAACTGCCGCTCACTGCCGGCTGCGCCGAACGAGACGGTATTGGCGCGGTCGGCGATGGAATCGCTGCCGAGCGCGACCGAACCGGTGGCCGACGCCGAGCTGTTCGCGCCCAACGCGGTGGTGTTGTCGGCGCTGGCCGAACTGCCGGCGCCGCTGGCAGTGGAGAAACGTCCGCCGGCGGTGCTGGCCGAGCCGCTCGCGGTGGAGAACTCGCCGGCCGCGGTGGCGCTGTCGCCGATCGCGCTGCTGTTGGCGGCCGAAGCGGTCGCGCCGGTGCCGACTGCAGTGCTCTGGTCGCCCGCGGCGGTGGTGCCCGCGCCGACCGCGACCGCGCCGACCGCGCTGGCGGTGGCGCCGGCGCCGGTGGCCACGGCGAAGTCGCCGTCGGCGCTGGCGCCCTGACCGCAAGCGATGGCGCTGCCACCGGTGGCGGTGGCGCCGCCGGTGGTGGTGCCGCCGAAGCCGTCGTCGAGCACGCAGGGCTCTCCGGCCCAGGCGGATGCGCAGGCCAGCGACAGAGCGGCAGCGAGAAGAGTCTTGTGCGAAATGTTCAAACTGTCCCCCAATAGGATGTCGTGCACCGCCGCGGATCCGTGCATCGTCGCGGCGGCGGAAATAGCCATCGACGCGGACCGCACAGGCGGCCACGCCGGGTGTCGAGGTGCCGGACCCATGTGCGGGTCCGGCACCGGAGCGTTACGGCGAAGGCGCGACCGTCAGGGCCACCCGCAGCGCCGCCTTGGGACGCAGCGGATCGTTGCTGGCCACGCAGACATAGCCGGAGTAGCTGCCCGGCGCGAGGCCGGCGGCGCTGATCTGCACCTGCGTATCGACGTTGGCGCCGACCGCGAGGCGGCCGAACGCGCGCGACGGCGCGCCGATCCAGGTGGCGCCGCAACTGTTGGCACCCTGCAGCTGATAAGCCATGCCCGGCGCACCGGCCGTCGCCGTCCAGGCACCGCTGCCATCGGGAGCGATGATCGCGCCACGGTAGATGCTGTCGCCGCTGGTGGCGTTGAACCAGAACCAACCGGTCGCCAAAGGCGCGCGCACCGATACCACCAGCCAGTAACGGCCGGCCGGCAGATTGACGTTCTGACCGGCAGTGGCGAGGTTTAGGTTGATGGTGGCGAAGCCCGAGGTCGACACGCCGACGCCGGTCGCCGTGGAGGTGTAGCTCCACACTGCCAGCTGCGGCGTCGATTCCGGATTGCCTTCGGGATTGCCGTTGACGTCGCGGAAGATCGACCAGTTGATGTTGGTCGAAGTCGCCAGGGAGCCGCCGTTGACGAAACCGTCGGCGACGATCCGGGTGATACCGGTCGCATCGCTGAGGGTGAAGTCATCCGCCGACAGCTGCGCGCGCGCGCCGACCGTGGCCGCGTCGGTAAAACGAGTGGAGCGACGACCGTTGGCGTTGTTCGGCAACTGTGCGACCAGCGTGCGTCCGCCGCTACCGGTGTTGTCGATCTGCCAATCCAGGTTGGAACCGCCGATGTTGCCGAGGCGGAAGGTCACGTTGCCACTGCTGCCTTGCGTGAGGGTCAACGCGGTGGCCGGGGTGGCGTCCAGGCGCGGCGGTTGCACTGCGACTGCGATCGGCAGACGCAACAGCGGCTGGCTGGTGTCGCCGCCCGACGGCGTGAGTGTCAGCTTGCCGAAGTTGAAGTTGCCGTTGGAGGGCAAGGAGCTGGTGCTGACCGTGATCTTGACCGTCTTGGTCTCGCCCGGGTTGAGCGTGAACAGCGAGGGCGAGACCAGCGCGCTCAGGCCCTGCACCTTGCCGGTCCAGGTCTGCCGGGTCGGCAACACGTTGCGGAAGGTGCGGGTGAACGAGCACGAACCGGCGCAGCTGTACTTGGCCATGCTGGCCAGATTCAGCGCCGAGACCTCGCCGCCGCCGGCCGGATTGGCCGCACGGTAGTTAGCGGTGGTCTCGTTGAGCACCAGGCCGGCACGGATCGCCTGCTCCAGTTGCAGACGGCCGGCGCCCATCGCGTGCGCATCGGCCTGAGTGACGCCGTCTTCCTTCAGCACTTCCTGCTTGGCGGTCATCATCAGCGCCGACTTGACCTCAGCCACGGTCCAGCCCGGACGCGCCTGACGCACCAGCGCGGCGGCGCCGGCATGGTGCGGCGAAGCCATCGAGGTGCCGCTCATCAGGCCGACCAGGTTCTCGCTGCCGCTGATCGACGTACCGGCGGTGACGGCCAGAATGTCCACGCCCGGCGCGGTGATTTCGGGCTTGATCACATCCAGGCTGCCGGCCGGTCCGCGCGAGCTGAAACCGGCGAGCTGGTCGGGCGTGTTGTTGACGATCACCGACGGGAACGGAATGGCGCCGACGCTGGTGTTGGCGTTGGCGTTGGCGAAGTCGCGCAGCAGGTTGCTGTCGGCCTGGCTGGCGACGAAGGCCGGAACGGTCGCACCGGTCACCGACGGGCTCAAGCCCGTGGGTTGGTTGTTGGCGATGACCACCGCGACCGCACCGGCAGCCGCGGCGTTGGCGACCTTGTCGGTGAAGTTGCAGGTGCCGCGACGAACTACCGCGACCGAGTTCTGGAAGGTATTGGCCGGAAACGCGGCGCAGCCGTCGTTGGCGGTATCGATGCCGGCGCTGACCCGCACCGGCGTGTTGGCCGGAATGGCGACGGTGAACGGCGTGCCGCCGCTGCCTTCGGTCAGTTCGATCGCCTGCAGGTCGTCGGGCACGCTGCCCGGACCGGACACCGACAGCACCCATGCGAAGGTGCCACGGCCGTGTTGCGAAGCGGCGGTGGTGGCGACCCACGGCTCCAGATGACCGGTGGTGTATGACGCCGGGCCGTCGTTACCCGCAGCGGCGGCGACGTAGATGCCGGCATCGGTGGCGTTGAGGAACGACAGCGAGGTCGCTTCGCTCCACGGATTGGAACCGCCGCCGATGGAGTAGTTGATGACGTCTACCACGCCGTCGGCGATGGCCTGGTCGATCGAGCGCACCGTGGCGGTGTTCGGGCACAGGCCGCGACCGGTGGATATCTGGGTGTAGCAGGCGTCGTAGGCGATGATGTTGGCGCGCGGCGCGACACCGGAAATGCGGATATTGTGGCCGCGGTAGCTCGCGGTCCAGGCGTTGCCGGCCGCGGTCGAGGCGACGTGGCTGCCGTGGCTGTTGGTGTCGCCGAAGCCGGGCTCTTCACGAATGTCGGCGACGCCGCACTGGTTGCCCGGCGCGTTGCAGACGAAATCGTAGCCGCCGATCAGCTTGTCGTTGCAGCGGCCCTCGTCGACGCCGCCGGGCGCGCAACTGCCCAGGAAGGTGCCTGCGCCGAGCGGGTTGACGTGGTGATAGCCGCTGTCGTCGACCGCGGCGAAGGCCGGGCTGCCGAAGTTGATGCCCGAGTCGATGATGCCGACCACCATGCCCTCGCCACGGAACCCGGTCGGAGCGGCGTTCCACAGCGCGGGCGCGCCGATCAGCGCGGGGCCGACGTCGGTGGCCTGCTCGTATTCCTTGTACGGCTCGACGAAGCGAACTTCGTCCAGCTGGGCGAGGCGATCGGCCTCGCGCGGAGTGAGTTGGGCGACCATGCCGTTGAGGGCGTGGCGCATGCGGAAGTCGACGCGCGGGCTGCGGCCGAGCAGGCCGCGGATGCGCTGCTCGTGCTGGGCCTGGACATCGCCCAGATGCTGCACGTAACTGCGTGCCGCCGCGCTTTGCACGTCGATGCGTCCGGTGCCGGCAACCGTGCTGGGCAGGCGCTTGGGCGCCGGCAGACCGCGCAGGTCGCCCTTGTAGCTGCCCAACGGCGCCTCGCGGTAGACCACGATGTAGCGCTGATAGCCGTCCAGCGCGGCCTCGCTCTGCAGCGTCGGCGGCGGTGCGCCGCCGATCGGCCCGCTCGGGCCGGCATCGCGGCCCGACATCAGCGCGCTCGCCCCCGCGATGGCTGCGACCGCGGCGATACCGAGCGCGATCGCGGATTTCTTCAACACCTTCTGCATCTGAAACGTCCCCCTTACCTGCGTTTGCAAAGAGATCCGCGCGGCCACCGCCGATGGCGGAACCGATGCGGTCCACGACTAAGGATGCGATCCGAAACTGCTGCGTCCCTGCAGCCAACAACTCCCCTTCCTACTCACAACGCGCGCAGGCGCGCCCACCCCACCTCCGGCGGGATGCCTGTCTGACGAACGGGTCAAGGAACGAACAGACGAACGGTCGTTATTGGCGCACTTGCGTCTTGACAGACGCAAAAAGCGGCTCGGTCAGGTCAGACCGGACGCCACGGCCGCAGTTGCCCACCGCGGTAGACGATCAAATACACCGCCACCACCCAGGCGGTGGCGACCGCCCAACCGGCGAGGATGTCGGAGGGGAAATGCACGCCGAGGTAGAGGCGCGAGAAACCGACCAGGGGCACGAAGGCCGCCATGACCGCCAACACCGGCCAGCGCCAGCGCGTGTTCCAGCTCAGCAGGATCAAGGTCGCCGCGAGGGTCATCGAGCCCATCGCGTGGCCGCTGGGGAAACTGTAGTTGTGCTCGGGCGCGATCGACTCCCACAGGGACGGCCGTTCGCGGGCGAAGAATTGCTTGGCGGCGATGTTCAGCAGGGCCGAGCCGCCTAGCGCGAGCGCGGCGAAACTGCCTTCGCGGAAACGGCGGCGCGCGATCAGCGCGACCACCAGGGCGATGTCGAACGGCACCACGCCGTGCAGGTAGCCGATCCGCGAGATCAGCACGAAGAACTTGTCGTAGCCCTCGCGCGCCAGGCCGTGGGCATATTCGAGGATGGGCACGTCGAAGACGATCGCTTCCTGCTCGTGGATCTCGTCGGCCAGTTCGGCGAACCCCCACAACGGCATCAGCAGACCGATGAAGACCAGCAACAACAGCCAGCCATGGCGACGCAGCAGCGCGACGCCGAAGCGCGCTTCCTGTTGCAGGGTGTCGTCGCCTTGGCGAACGGCGACGGCCGGGTCGTCAGACGCCTGCGGAGCGGGCGCCATAATTGCGCTCGACGTAGGTGTCGATCAGGGCGACGAACTCCGTGGCGATGTTCTCGCCGCGCAGGGTCACGGTCTTGTGGCCGTCCTCGAACACCGGCGCCGACGGCGCCTCGCCCGTGCCCGGCAAGGAAATGCCGATATTGGCGTGACGCGACTCGCCCGGGCCGTTGACGATGCAGCCCATCACCGCGAGCGTGAGGTTCTCCGCGCCCGGATGGGTGATCTTCCACTCCGGCATCTTGGCGCGCACGTGTTCCTGCACCTTCTGCGCCAGTTCCTGGAAGAAGGTACTGGTAGTACGGCCGCAACCCGGGCAGGCGGTGACCATCGGCGTGAACGCGCGCAGACCCATGGTCTGCAACAGTTCCTGGGCGACGATGACTTCGTTGCTGCGGGCCTGGCCCGGCTCCGGCGTCAGCGAAATGCGGATGGTGTCGCCGATTCCTTCCTGCAGCAGCACGCCGAGCGCGGCGCTGGAGGCGACGATGCCCTTGCTGCCGATACCTGCCTCGGTCAGGCCCAGATGCAGGGCATGGTTACTGCGATTGGCGAGCTCGCGATACACCGCGATCAGTTCCTGCACGCCGCTGACCTTGGCGCTGAGGACGATGCGCTCGGACGGCAAGCCGAGTTCGACCGCGCGCGCTGCCGAATCCAACGCCGAACGGATCAGGGCCTCGCGCAGCACGCGGCCGGCGTCCCAGGGTTCGGCGCGCTCATGGTTTTCGTCCATCAGCTTCGCCGCCAGGGCCTGGTCGAGCGAGCCCCAGTTGGCGCCGATGCGCACCGGCTTGCCATGCTTGATCGCCAGCTCGATCAAGGTGGCGAACTGGCTGTCCTTCTTCTTGCCGAAGCCGACGTTGCCGGGGTTGATGCGGTACTTGGCCAAGGCCTCGGCGCAGGCCGGCTCGGCGGTCATCAGCTGATGGCCGTTGTAGTGGAAGTCGCCGATGATCGGCACTTCGATGCCCATCATCGCCAGCTTGTCGACGATGCGCGGCACCGCCGCGGCCGCCTCGACGGTGTTGACGGTCACCCGCACCATCTCCGAGCCGGCGCGCCACAGCTCGGCGACCTGCTTGGTGGTCGAGGCCACGTCGGCGGTATCGGTGTTGGTCATCGACTGCACCACCACCGGGGCGCCGCCGCCGACTTCGACACCGCCGACCTTGACCGAACGGGTCAGGCGACGCGGGAGGGGGCCAAAACCGGAATGAGCGCAGGGCAGGACGAGGTCTGAATTCATGCCCGCCATTGTAGCGCCGAGGGCCGGGCTTACGTGTCGCGCAGGTGAAGCGCGGGTCGATGAACGGCCCGACGCGGGGCTCGAAGCTGGGTCGCGACGCTGAGACCGGGGCCGCCCATCGCGATACTATCGGCGCCTGCGACTGTCGATGCCCCTTGCGGCGCCACGCCGTCGCCCCTGTCTGCCAGCCGTCTCTCCTGCCCGCCTCATGCCCCCCAGCGACCCCGATCACGTCCTTACACCGAGCCAGCTCAATACGCTGGCGCGCAACCTGCTCGAGGACACCTTCCCGCTGATCTGGGTCGAAGGCGAACTGGGCAACCTGTCGCGGCCGTCGTCCGGGCATCTGTACATGACCCTGAAGGACGCGCGCGCCCAGGTCCGCTGCGCGATGTTCAAACCCAAGAGCAGTTGGTTGAAATTCGTCCCGCGCGAAGGCCTGCGGGTGTTGGCGCGCGGCCGGCTGACCCTGTACGAAGCGCGCGGCGACTACCAGCTCGTGCTCGATCACATGGAAGAGGCCGGCGAAGGCGCATTGCGGCGCGCGTTCGAGGAGCTCAAGGCGCGGCTCAGCGCTGAAGGCCTGTTCGACAGCGAACGCAAGCGCGAACTGCCGCGCTTCGCTACCCGCATCGCGGTGATCACCTCGCCGAGCGGCGCCGCGGTCCGCGACGTGCTCAGCGTCCTGGCCCGGCGCTTCCCGTTGGTCGAGGCCGAGGTGTTGCCGGTGCCGGTGCAGGGCGATACCGCAGCGGCGCAGATCGTCGCCATGCTGCAACGGGCCCAGGCCTCGCAACGCTACGATGTGATCGTGCTGGCCCGTGGCGGCGGCTCGCTGGAGGACCTGTGGGCCTTCAACGACGAACGCCTGGTGCGCGCGATCGCCGCGTCCGACGTGCCGATCGTCTCGGCGATCGGCCACGAGACCGATTTCAGCCTCGCCGACTTCGCCGCCGACGTGCGCGCGCCGACACCCTCGGTCGCCGCCGAGCTGCTGGTACCGCAGCGCGAGGATCTGTTGCATCGTCTGCGCGTGCTGGAGGCGCGGTTGCGCAATCTGCAACTGCAGCGTTTACGCCAAGCCATGCAACGCGCCGACCGCGCCGGCTTGCGGCTTAACGCCTTGCGCCCGCAAGCGCGACTGGCGGTCTTGCGCACCCGGCAACAGGAAGCGCTGCGCCGCCTGCAACAGGCCTGGCGCCGTCAGCTCGAACGCGAGCGAGCGCGCCTGCGTCACACCGACGCCGTCCTGCGCGCGCACCAGCCGCAGCGTCGCATCGCGCGATTGCGCGAGCGCCTGAACGCCCTCGCCCATCGCCCACAAGCCGCGATCGCCCGGCGCCTGCGCAGCGACGCCCTGCGCCTGCGCGGCCTGGCGCGCTCGCTCGAAGCCTGCAGCCCGCTGGCCACCGTGGCCCGCGGCTACGCCATCGTCCAACACGAAGACGGCCGCGTCGTGCGCAGCGTGCTCGACGCCGCCCCGGGCAACCGCCTCAACGCGCGAGTCAGCGACGGCCAACTGCGCTTGGTCGTGGAAGCACCGGCCGGCGGCGACGGCGAACGCGGGTAACCGCAGCACCCGACCCAACCGCGGCCTGCGCCGTTTCTACGCAGTCTGCGGCCGGTGACGATGCGAACGGAATCATCACGGTCGCGGCTCGCGCCGCTCCTACCCTGAAGCCAAGCCGGCGGCCGGCGGCCGGTGGCCGCCATGCCGTTGCCGTTGCCGTTGCCGTTGCCGTTGCCGTAAGAGCTTGGCGCAATACCGAACTCGCGAGAACACCTGGAGACCCGGAGGGCGCCGCACAGGACGTGCGGCGTTTTCCGATAAGACAGGGACGTCTTATCGGAAAATCCCGGCGCGGGCATCGCACTCGTGGCCTGTGCCCTTGCAAGGAGAGCCCTTTTCTTTGGTTACCTTTCTTTTGGGCTTAGCAAAAGAAAGTAACCCGGCCGCGTCAGCGGACGGAAGCTCTGCTCTTGCTTGAAGAAGGACCCGAATCCTTCCCCTGTAGGAGCGGCGCAAGCCGCGACCGCACTGCGATGGTCTTGCGGCGCCTCTTTTAAGCAAGACCAGGATCAAACGCGAAAAGCTTCCGCCACTAAAGCGGCGGGTTACTTTCTTTTGTCTATAGCAACAAAAGAAAGCTAACCAAAGAAAAATGCTTTGTTTTGAATCACAAGCCCGCACGAGCGATGCATACGCGGGGATTTTTCATACGGGACATCCCTGTCCCGATGAAAAACGGCGCGCATCCCTGCGCGCCGCCCTCCGGGTCTTCGATTGCCTTCGCTAGGGCGAAGCTGCGCACAGCAACAGCACGACAGGGGCAGCAGCAACGACAGCAGGGCCACCTAGCGAACGCCTCGTAGCCAACGTCGACTACGAACCGACGTGGTCGCGGCTCACGCCGCTCCTACCCGGCGACGGTTCACGACTTCGATCACCATCGACGGCAGTGCGACCGCTGCGCATCCCTTGGTCGCGGCTCACGCCGCCCCTACAGGGGCCACCGACCAGTACGACCGCGCCTCCAATCCGTAACGCGACGCACTGTTCCGTCAACGTCCGCCTAATCATCGCCCACCGCTAACGCCGTTTGCGCGACCATCGGCGGACTCGGGCTCCGCCGCCCGATACGGAGTCCCGCATGACCAAGGCGTCCGATCTGTTCGTCGCCGCGCTCGAGGCCGAAGGCGTCGAATACGTGTTCGGCATTCCCGGCGAGGAAAATCTCGATCTGCTCGAATCCCTGCGCACCTCGACCATCCAACTGGTCCTGACCCGCCACGAGCAGGCCGCCGGCTTCATGGCCGCGACCTACGGCCGTCTCACCGGCAAGGCCGGGGTCTGCTTGTCCACCCTCGGGCCCGGCGCGACCAACCTGGTCACGGCCGCCGCCTACGCCCAGCTCGGCGCCATGCCGATGTTGATGATCACCGGGCAGAAGCCGATCAAGACCAGCAAGCAGGGCCATTTCCAGATCGTCGACGTGGTCGATACGATGCGGCCGCTGACCAAGTACACCCGCCAGATCGTCGCTGCCGACAGTATCCCGGCACGCGTGCGCGAAGCCTTCCGTCGCGCCGAGGAGGAACGCCCCGGCGCGGTGCATCTGGAACTGCCGCAGGACATCGCCGGCGATCCGACCCAGGCGCGTTTGATACCGGCCTCGTTCTCGCGACGCCCGGTCGCCGAAGACAAAGCCATCGAACGCGCCGCCGAAGCCATCGCCCAGGCCCGCCATCCGATCCTGATGATCGGCGCGGGCGCCAACCGCAAAACCACCGCCAAGACCCTGCACGCCTTCGTCGCCCAGCTCGGCATCCCCTACTTCACCACCCAGATGGGCAAGGGCGTGCTCGACGAGAACGGCCCGCTATGGCTCGGCAATGCCGCGCTGTCGGATCACGACTTCGTCCACCGCGCCATCGACGCCGCCGACTGCATCGTCAACATCGGCCACGACGTCATCGAGAAACCGCCATTCTTCATGCGCGAAGGCCGGCGCACGGTGATCCACGTCAACTACGCCAGCGCCGAGGTCGATGCGGTGTATTTTCCGCAGATCGAGGTGGTCGGCGACATCGCCCACTCGGTGTGGCGGCTGTCGGAGGCGTTGCGGCCGCAGGCGCATTGGGACTTCTCGTTCTTCGACCGTGTACGCAACGCGTTGTCGGAACAACTGCTCGAACGCAGCGACGACGACCGCTTTCCGCTGGCGCCGCAGCGCCTGGTCGCGGAACTGCGCGCCGCGCTGTCGCCGCGCGACGTGGTCTGCCTCGACAACGGCCTGTACAAGCTGTGGTTCGCGCGCAATTACCGCTGCGCCGAGCCCAACACGCTATTGCTCGACAACGCCCTGGCGACGATGGGCGCGGGCCTGCCGTCGGCGATCGCCGCGCGCATCGTCTGCCCGGACCGCAAGGTCGTCGCGGTCTGCGGCGACGGCGGTTTCATGATGAATTCGCAGGAGCTCGAGACCGCGGTGCGGCTGGGCCTGGACCTCACCGTGCTGGTGCTGCGCGACGATGCCTACGGCATGATCAAGTGGAAACAGGCCCACGAACGCTATCCGAGCTACGGCATGGACCTCGGCAACCCCGATTTCGTCGCCTATGCCCGCAGCTACGGCGCGCGCGGCCACCGCCCGGAATCCAGCGATGCGTTCGGGCCGCTGCTGCGCCAGGCCCTCGACACGCCGGGCATCGACCTGATCGAGGTGCCGATCGATTACCGCGACGACGACCGCATCCTCAACGAAGACATTCCGCGCCTCGCCGCCGCCGTGCAGTGACCCGGCGCAGCGCCCCAACACGACCCAGGAGCACGCCATGGCCCGATCGCCGAAACCGTCCGAGCGCCGCAAGGCCACCAAGCCCGCCAAGCCGGGCAAGGGACTGAAACCGAGCTACCCCTATTACCTCGCCAACCGCCCGGTCGCGGCCAATATCGCGCTGGAGGTGCTCGACAAGTACAGCGGCAAGCGCGCGACCCGGGTCGCGATGGCCGATGCCGTGGCGGTGCGCAAGGCGATCGTCGCCGCGCACAAGGCGCGCGAGGCGATGGCCGCGTTCACCCCCGACCGCCGCCGCGACGTGCTCGAACATTGCGTGCGCCGCTTCAGCGAGCGCTTCGAGGAGCTCGCGCTGGCGCTGTGCATCGAGGCCGGCAAACCCATTCGCGACGCCCGCGGCGAAGTCACCCGCCTGATCGACACCTTCCGCATCGCCGCCGGCGAGGCCACCCGCGGCGGCGGCGAGCTCATCGAGTTGCAGATCTCCGAACGCACCCGCGGTTATCGCGGCATGGTCAAGCGGGTGCCGATCGGGCCGTGCAGCTTCATCACCCCGTTCAACTTCCCGCTCAACCTGGTCGCGCACAAAGTCGCCCCGGCGATCGCCGCCGGTTGTCCCTTCGTGCTCAAGCCGGCGATCAAGACCCCGGTCGGCGCGCTGATCATCGCCGAAGTGCTCGCCGAGACCGACCTGCCCGAAGGCGCGTTCTCGGTGCTGTGCTGCTCGAACGAAGACGCCTCGCTGTTGGTCGAGGACGAGCGCATCAAACTGCTGAGCTTCACCGGCGGCCTGATCGGCTGGGACCTCAAGGCGCGTTCGGGCAAGAAGAAGGTCACCCTCGAACTCGGCGGCAACGCCGCCTGCATCGTCGACGCCGACCCGGGCGCGAGCCTGGACCATGTGGTCGAGCGGCTGGTGTTCGGCGCCTATTACCAGAGCGGCCAGAGCTGCATCAGCGTGCAGCGCATCTACGCCCATGCCGATATCTACGACAAGCTGCGCAAAAAGCTCAAGACCGCGATCTCCGGCTTGCGCATGGGCGACCCGCGCGACGAGGCGACTTTCATCGGTCCGGTCGTCGACGTCGATGCCGCCAAGCGCATCGAGTCGTGGATCGACGCCGCAGTGAAGGGCGGCGCCAAGCGCATCGTCGCCGGACCGCGCGAGGGCAACATGATCCCGGCGACCTTGCTGGAGAAGGTACCGCGCGATTCGGACCTGTACCGCAAGGAAGCGTTCGGGCCGGTCGCTTTCATCGAACCCTTCGACGATTTCGACAAGGTCCTGGCGACGGTCAACGACAGCGATTTCGGCCTGCAGGCCGGCGTGTTCACCGGCCGCCTCGACCATGCGATGAAGGCCTGGGACCGGCTCGACGTCGGCGGCGTCGTCGTCGGCGACGTGCCGAGCTTCCGTGTCGACAACATGCCCTACGGCGGCGTCAAGGATTCCGGCCTCGGCCGCGAAGGCGTGCGCTATGCGATCGAAGACATGAGCGAGCAGCGGCTGCTGGTGATACGGGACTCCGTGGCTTGAGTAAAAAGCCCCTCTCCCGCTTGCGGGAGAGGGGTTGGGGTGAGGGTCCGCCGAATGGCTCAATTGCCCTCAGCCAGCTTGCGAGCCCCTTCGCAAAAAAATTCCGCAGACTCAACCCCACCCCCATCGATGATGCGTTTGCTTCTCCAGGTCCACACACCAGGGAAGCCGCCATGCACGTCCAAGCCACGCCGCAGCCGTCGTCGAACCTCCGCCCCCTCCGCCCCCTCCGCCCCCTCACCGCGGCCTTGTTGACCGCCCTGACCCTCACGATCACCGCCTGCCAGGCGCCGGGCGAGCTGGCCCAGTCGCGCGACAAGAACGAAGGCGACGCCATCGTCGCGGAAGCCGTCGTACCGATCGATGCCGCCGCCAGCGCCGCCGCACCCGCCGTGCCGCCGGCACCGCTCGCCGAAGCCGCCAAACCGATTCGTGCCGAGGTTCGTGCCGATATTCGCGCCGGCAGTGCAACCGCGCAGCCGCGTGAGCGGGCGTTCGCAGAAGCCAAGGCGATGCCGAGCGGTAATACCGCGGCGCAGGGCACCACCCTCGACCGTGTCCAGGTCAGCGGCAGCCGCATCGGCCCGGCCCCGCGCATGCTCAAGCGCAGCCTGTCCGCGCAGATGACGGCTCCGGCCGCGCTCGCGCCGCCGGCGCCCCCGCCGCCGATGTACCAGACCAGCGTCGATACCGAAAAATACGCCGAGCGCGACGACAACCCGGTGCAACGCACCCGCGAACAACCGTTGTCGACGTTCTCCATCGACGTCGACACCGGCAGCTACGCCAATGTGCGGCGCATGCTCAGCGACGGCCAACGGCCGCCCGCCGATGCGGTGCGCGCGGAAGAATTCATCAACTACTTCGACTACGGGCATGCCGCGCCGGCCTCGCTGGCCACGCCGTTCCGGGTCAGCACCGAACTCGCGCCGGCGCCGTGGAATGCGCAGCGCCAGCTGCTGATGATCGGCATCAAGGGCTTCGACGTGCCCAAGAAAACCCTGCCGCCGGCCAACCTGGTGTTCCTGATCGACACCTCCGGCTCGATGAATTCGCCCGACAAACTGCCGCTGTTGAAAAGCTCGTTCTCGATGCTGACCAAGCAATTGCGCGCGCAGGACCGCATCTCGATCGTGGTCTACGCCGGCTCGGCCGGCCTGGTGCTGCCGCCCACACCAGGCGACCGGCAGGAAGAAATCCTGGCCGCGCTCGATCGCCTCGAAGCCGGCGGCAGCACCAACGGCGGCGATGGCATCCGCCTGGCCTATGCGATGGCCAAACAGGCTTACCTCGCCAACGGCGTCAACCGGGTGATCCTCGCCACCGACGGCGATTTCAACGTCGGCACGGTCGACAACAACGCTCTGGAAACCCTGGTCGCCGATCAGCGCAAGAGCGGCATCGCCCTGACCACGCTCGGCTTCGGCCGCGGCAATTACAACGACGAGCTGTCGGAAAAGCTCGCCGACGTCGGCGACGGCAACCATGCCTACATCGACACCCTGCAGGAAGCGCGCAAGGTGCTGGTCGAGGAAATGGGTTCGACCCTCATGACCATCGCCCGCGACGTCAAGATCCAGATCGAATTCAATCCGGCGCTGGTCGCCGAGTACCGCTTGATCGGCTACGAAAACCGCCTGCTCAAGCGCGAAGACTTCGCCAACGACAAGGTCGACGCCGGCGACATCGGCGCCGGCCACGAGGTCACCGCACTGTACGAGCTGACCCCGGTCGGCTCGACCGCGATGCGGCTGCCGGCGCTGCGTTATGCCGGCAGCGCGCCGGCCGTGCCAGCGGGCGGCGAAATCGCCAACCTGAAACTGCGCTACAAGCGCCCGGGCGAAGACCGCAGCCAGCTGATCGAAACGCCGGTCCGGCGTTCGAGCCTGCGCCTGGTCGCGAGCGAACCGATGCGCATGGCCGCCTCGGTCGCCGCCTTCGCCGACACCTTGCGCGGCGGCAGCCAGTACGACGGCTGGGGTTGGGACCAGATCATCGCCACCGCCCGCGGCCTCAAACTCGACGACCGCTGGGGCCAGCGCGCCGAATTCATCGGCCTGGTCGAACGCGCCAAGGTGCAGATCGGCGAAATCGGCCGAGTCGGGCCGGTCGTGGGCGTGGCGGTCAGCGAATGAGGGTCGAGGCCGCCTTCGCGGCGGCCGCGGCGACCAGGTCCGAACCGATCGACTCGGAGGCCAAGGGAACCGCGTCATCGGCGCCGAGTTCTTCCTCGACACCGACCTCGATCAGTTCCGATTCGTCCGACACTGCTCCGCCCGACACCGCGTTCGCCGGACCCGATTCGAACCCGCTCGAGCGATAGCTTTCGGCAAGGCTCGCCGCACTGCGGATGTGCTCGGCGGGATGGCCGAACAGATAGCCCTGGCCGTAGGTGCAACCCAGCTCACGCAACGCCGTGCGCTGGGCTTCGGTTTCCACACCTTCGCCGATGGTGTGGATGCCGAGGGTGCCGGCCAGCGCCTGGATCGCGCGCACCACCGCGACGCTTTCCGGGCGCGATTCGCCGACCAAGCCCGCGACGAAACTCTGATCGATCTTCAGACACTCGATCGGGAACCTGTGCAAGTAAGACAACGCCGAGAACCCGGTGCCGAAATCGTCCAACTGCGCCAACACCCCGTGATTGCGCAGGTTGCGCAGCATCCGCAAGGCGCGCGGCACGTCGTCGAGCAGGGCGACCTCGGTGATCTCGATGCGCAGGCGGCGCGGATCGGCGCCGGCCTCGTCGATCATCCGCAACAGGCGGTCGGCGAAGTCGCCGGAGCGGAAATGCCGCGGCGAGACGTTGACCGAGATGTAGCCATCGCCGCCGCGCGCCAGTTCGGTGACCACGCGGCCGTAGAGAATCCAATCGGCCTCCTCGATCAGGCCGCTGTCCTCGCCCAGACCGATGAACTCGCGCGGCAGCAACAGGCCGCGTTTCTCGTGGCGCCAACGCAGCAGGGCTTCGTGGCCGATCAGGCCGTGGTCGTCGAGGCGCACGATCGGCTGGTAATAAGCGATGAAGGCATCGCCATTGATGGCGCGGCGCAGATCGGCTTCCAGGTCGAGAATGCGCATCGCCTGCTCGCGCATTTCCTCGTCGAACACCGCGCAGCGGCCGCGGCCGGCGCCCTTGGCGCGGTACATCGCCGCGTCGGCGTCGCGCAGCAGCTCGATACCGTTGCGATAGCGCGGGTGCCACATGGCGATGCCGATGCTGGCCGACGGGAACACTTCGCGCCCGGCCACCCAGCACGGCTCGCCGAGGTTGCGCAGCACCCGCGAGGCCAGCTCCTCGGCGACGCCGAGTCCGTCGATGTTCTCGATCAGGATCGCGAACTCGTCGCCGCCCAGGCGCGCCACGGTGTCGTTGCTGCGCACGGTCGAGACGATGCGGCGGCTGCTTTCGACCAGCAACTCGTCGCCGGCCGAGTGGCCGACGCTGTCGTTGACCAGTTTGAACCGGTCCAGGTCGAGGAACAGCACCGCGAACGCGCGCTGCTCGCGGCGCGCGCGGGCGATCGCGTCGTCCAGGCGTTCGAGCAGCTGGCCGCGGTTCGGCAGGCCGGTCAGGGCATCGTGCAAGGCCTGGTGGGTCAGCTTTTGTTCGGCGCGCACGCGCTCGCCGATCTGGGCCAGCAGTTCGGCGTTGGTGTGGGCGAGCTCGCGGGTGCGCGAGGCGACCCGCTGTTCGAGCTCGCCGTGCGCGGTCACCAACCGGTCCTGGGCCTGCTTGCGCGCCAGGCCGATACTGATGTGATGGGCGACGAAGGTCAGCAGTTCCTGGTCGCGGGCGTTGAAGCTGATCGCGCGCGAATAGCTCTGGATGGCGATCACCCCGACCACCGAGTCGTCGCGGTACAGCGGCACGCCGAGCCAGCAATGCGCGGCCGAGCCGTGGCTGCGCACTTCGCCGCGGCTGTTGAGCTCGGCGATGCGGTGGCGGTCGGCCAGCAGCGGCCGGCCCTGGCGGATCACGTACTCGGTCAGGCCGCCGGCGAGCTGACGGCTCTCGCGGATCATGTCGCGCTCGTCGATCGAGTACGGAAACTGCAGGCGGTCGCCGTCGTCGGACAGCAGCGCGATGTAGAAATTGCGCGCGTACAGCAGCTCGCTGACCACGTCGTGGACTTGCGAGTAGAAGCGGCCGAGGGTGTCGGAGGTGATGGTCAGCTCGGCGATGCGGAACAGCGCGCGCTGCAGGCGCTCCGAACGCTGGCGCTCGATGATCTCGGCCTGCAGGTCGCGGTTGCTGAGCTGCAGGGCGTAGGTGCGCTCGGCGACGTGGCGTTCGAGCTCCTCGCGCGCGCCGAACCGGTCGAGCGCGGTCAGGATGTGCTGGGCGACGAACGACAGCAGGGCCCGGTCTTCCTCGCCGTAGCTGCCGGCGCTCTCGTAGTTCTGCACCACGATCGCGCCGCACACGCGTTCGTCGCGGCGCATCGGCACGCCGAGCCAGTCGGCGCTGTCGGGGCCGTGATATTCGTCGGGCGGCACGTCGAGCAGGTCGCGCAACGCCGCCGAACTGCCCTGCAGCGGCTCGCCGTGACGCAGCAACGCCAGAGTCAGGCTGGTCGGCATCTCGTCGCCGCGGATCACCCGCTGCGGATCGGCCACGTAGGGATCGTGGCGGTCGGCGAAATACAGGAAACGCATCGTGTCGGCGACGTCGTCGTAGAGCACGATGTAGAAATTCTCGGCATACATCAGGCCGCAGACCACACCATGGATGCGGCTGAGCAGGTCGGTCATCTCCAGGCCGGAGCCGGCCAGGTCGGCGATGCCGTACAGCGCCTGCTGCAGGCGTTCGGACTTTTCCAGAGCCTCGGCGCGGGCATGGGCGCGCACCGCCGACAGGTCGGCGGCGACGATGCGCCGCGCCATCGCCAGCCAGGCCGCCCGCAACGGCGTCGGCAAGGCCTGCGGCAGGCTGGCGACGATCGCCGCGCGGCTGCCGTCTTCGAGCCACCAGGCCGCTTCGATGCGGTCGCCGCCGCAATCGTCGGAGGCGCCGACCGCGGGCGGGTCGCGTTCGAGCAAGGCGCCGGCATCGGCGCGCAGCGGCGCCTCGACCCCGGGCGTGAACGATTCGGACAGGCGGCCATAGGCCGAACGCCAGCAGACCACCACCAGCGAGCCGACCGGCAATGCTTCCTGGAGCGCGCAGGCGAGCGCCTCGCCCGCGGACGACCTATCGCTCACCGTTGCCCCTGGTAATACGTCACTGTGCACCGCATCGCCGCCTTCTGCGCAAGGCGCAGGATAACGCGAGCTTTACAGGATCGGCAGACGGCAACCCCACCGGGGCTCCCGGACCGTTGTTCCGAACATGCAACTGGCCCTCCCATCGCCGCTATACGACGCCTCTCCCGCACGCAACCGCTTCCCGTCTGCGTCGCCAGGCCGTACCCTGCCGCGGATGAATTCCGGTGCGGACGCTAGCGATGACGTGCTGATGCTGGCCTGGACGGGCGGCGACGCCGCCGCGTTCGAGGTCCTGTATTCGCGTCACCGCGGCCCTTTGTACCGTTTCTTGCTGCGTCAGATCCGTGATTCGGCGCTCGCTGACGAGTTCTTCCAGGACGTCTGGCAGCGCGTGATCGCCGCGCGCGAGGGCTGGAAGCCCGATGCGGCGTTCAGCACCTGGCTGTTCCGGATCGCCCACAACCGCCTCAACGACTACTGGCGCGGCCTCAAGCACCGCCCGCCGGCCCCGGCCGACGGCGACGAACGCGCCGCCCGGGTCGCCGATCCGACCACGCCCGAGCGCGAACTGTCCGAATTCGAACAGCGCCGCCGCCTGCAGCGGGCGATCGAGGAATTGCCCGAGGAGCAGCGCGAAGTGGTGCTGCTGCGCCTGGAACAGGAATTGAGCCTGGAGGACATCGGCGCCATCACCGGGGCCGGCAGGGAAACGGTGAAGTCCAGACTGCGCTACGCGATGGACAAGTTGCGCGCGAGGTTGACCGAATGAACCGCCGTCACGACGCCCACGACCCGCTGTCGCCCGAGGAACGCGAGCTGGCCGAGCGCCTGCTGCGCCTGGGCCCGCACGACGGCCCCTCGCCGGCGCTGGACGCCAAGATTCTCGCCGCCGCCCACGCCGCCGTCGCCCAGACCCCGCGCAAGCGCAGCAAGACCCGCTGGCCGGCCTGGATCGGCGTGGCGGCCTCGCTGACCCTGGCGATCGGCGTGGCCTGGCAGTTGCGGCCGATGGACAAGGCGCTGGAATCGGTCGGCGAGGATCAGGCCACCGCCGCCTCGGCGAGCTCGGCCGATGCCGAGTCCGCAGCAGCTGCGGCGGCCCCGGCCGCCGCCGAAGCCTCGGACTACGCCCGCGACAGCAGCGCCGGCGCGGCCGATGCCGCGGCCGCCGCCCTGCCCGAGCCCCCGGCGCCGGCTCAGCCGCGAATGATCGCCCCGCCCCCGCCTCCGCCGCCGATGGAGGCCGCCAAGCGCAGCGACGCAGCCGCCGACGGGCTACGCGCCGACCAGCCCCGACGCGAGCAGAAGCGGGCCTCCGCGCGTGCCGTGGCGGAGCCTGTCGACGCGTTTCCCGAGTCGGCGCCCTCGGTCATGGCCGCCCCTCCGGCGCCGCCCGCTCCCGCCTCGGCCCCGGTCTATGCGCCGGCCCCAGCCGCCGCGCCCGAAGCCACCGCCAGCGATGCCGCCAAACCGCAGCTCGCCCGCGAGCGGCGCTACGAACTGCGCGAGGCCGCCCCCGCGGGCGCAACGGCCACCTCGGCGCCCAAGGCCGAGGGCAAGGCCGCCGAGGCCGACCTGCGCAGCAAGCCGGCGCCGTTGCTGGGCAATGCTGCGCGCTCGGTCGCCCCTGCCGCTGCCGTCCAGCCGGCGAAAACCCCATCGGCCGACGCTCGGACCGCACAGCCGGCGGCCGCGAACGACTCCACCACGCTCGATCGGATCGAGGTCACCGGCAGCCGGATCAAGCTCGATACCGCCGAGGAAGCGAATCTGGCCCCGACGCAGTGGCTGGAGCTGATCCGCACTTACCGCGACCGCGGCGATACCGAGCTCGCCCGCGACAGCCTGCGCCGCTTCCACCGCGCCCACCCGCAGGCGCGGGTGCCGGACGACCTGCGTGCTCTGCTGAAATGAGTCCGGGCCGCCGGCCCGGCCTCGCCGCGAGCGCCCGCCGATGACCGCCGCCACGCTCGCCGCGCGCGCCAGCCTGTCGATCGAGGTCAAGCACAGCCGCTTTCTCGCCCTCGCCGCTCCGGCGACCACGCCGGAAGCGGCGCTGGCCTTCATCGCCGAGGTCGGCGACCCGGCCGCGACTCACAACTGCTGGGCCTATCGCATCGGCGCCCAATACCGCTTCAACGACGACGGCGAACCGGCCAGCACCGCCGGGCGGCCGATCCTCGCGGCGATCGACGGCCAGGGCTACGACCAGGTCGTGGTCGTGGTGACCCGCTGGTACGGCGGCATCAAGCTCGGCGCCGGCGGCCTGGTGCGTGCCTACGGCGGCAGCGCGGCCGAGTGTCTGCGCTGCGCCGAACGCCGCGAATTGCTGCGCTACAGCGAGCTGGAGCTGGCGTTTCCGTTCGAGGACACCGGCGCGGTGCATGCCGCGTTGAGCGCCCATGGCGCCGAGAAAGACCAGGAACGCTACAGTGCCGAAGGCGTGCGCTTGCTCGTCCGCCTGCCCGAATCGCAGGTCGACGCCTTGAAAGCGCAGCTTCGCGACGCCACACGTAATCGCGTGCGCCTCGATGAACCGGGCCGCACTCCCTCCCCATGAACGCCTCCCGATGACAGATTCCAGCGCCGGCCGCCCGGTCGACTCACGCCGCGACGACCGCAAGGCCCCGATCGGCAGTCTGCGTACCCTGTGGCCGTTCGTGCGAAAGCACAGCGGTCTGTTCGTGGCCTGGCTGTTCGCCCTGGGCGCGTCGAGCGCGGCCACCTTGAGCCTGCCGGTCGCGTTCAAGACCATGATCGACCAGGGCTTCGCCCAGAGCGCCGCCGGCGGCGGCAGCAACGCGATCGACCGCGCCTTCCTGTTGCTGTTCCTGGTCGCCATCGCCCTGGCCTTCGCCACCGCGATCCGCTTCTATTTCGTTTCGATCCTGGGCGAGCGCGTGGTCGCCGACCTGCGCGAGAAGCTCTACAGCCATCTGATCGCGCTCGACGCCGGCTTCCACGACCGCACCCGCAGCGGCGAGCTGGTCTCGCGCCTCACCGCCGATGCCGAGCTGCTGCGCAGCGTGGTGGGTTCGAGCATGTCGGTAGCGCTGCGCAGCACGGTCACGGTGATCGGCAGCCTCGGCATGCTGTTCTGGACCAGCCCGCGCCTGGCGGTGTTCGCCCTGATCGGCATTCCGCTGGCGGTGCTGCCGATCGTCATCGGCGGTCGCAAGCTGCAGAAGATCTCGCGCGCCAGCCAGGACCGCGTCGCCGACGCCAACACCCTGGCCAGCGAGACCCTCGGCGCCGTGCGCACGGTCCAGGCGCATGCGCGCGAGCCCTACGAACAAGGCCGCTTCAGCGAGTCGCTGCAGATCGCGGTGAAGACCGCCCGCCAGCGCATCAGCGCCCAGGCCTGGGTCACCGCGATCGCCATCACCCTGGTGTTCGGCGCGATCACCCTGGTGCTGTGGTCGGGCGCGCACGACGTGGTCGCCGGGCGCATGAGCGCCGGCACCCTCGGCCAGTTCGTGCTGTATGCCCTGATCGGCGGCGGCTCGATCGGCGCCCTCGCCGAGGTCTGGAACGATCTCCAGCGCGCGGCCGGCGGCATGGGCCGGATCAGCGAACTGCTCAACGAATCCAGCGCGGTGCGCGCGCCGGCGCATCCGAAGCTGTTGCCGAAGCCGCTGCACGGCGAACTGGTGTTCGAGCATGTCGGCTTCCACTATCCGCTGCGTCCCGACCTGCCTGCGCTGGAGGATTTCAGCTTGCGCGTGCGTCCGGGCGAAACCGTGGCCCTGGTCGGCCCTTCCGGCGCCGGCAAGAGCACCGTGTTCTCGATCCTGCTGCGTTTCCACGACCCGCAGCAGGGTGCGGTCAAGGTCGACGGCCTGGACGTGCGCGAACTCGACCCGGCCGCCTTGCGCGAAGCCATCGCCCTGGTGCCGCAGCAACCGACCATCTTCGCCACCACCGCACGCGACAACATCCGCTACGGTCGCCTCGAAGCCGGCGACGACGACATCGACCAGGCCGTGCGCGCCGCGCATGCCGCCGATTTCATCGACGCCCTGCCCGACAAGCTGGCGACCGAACTCGGCGAACGCGGCGCACGCCTGTCCGGCGGCCAGCAACAGCGCATCGCCATCGCCCGCGCCCTGCTCAAGGACGCGCCGATCCTGCTGCTCGACGAAGCCACCAGCGCGCTGGACGCGCAGAGCGAACGCGCGGTGCAGCAAGCCTTGGAAACGCTGATGGAAGGCCGCACCACCCTGGTCATCGCTCATCGCCTGGCGACTGTGCTCAAGGCCGACCGCATCGTGGTGATGGACCGCGGCCGGATCATCGCCGAAGGCACGCATGCGCAACTGCTCGCCGAGGGAGGCCTGTACGCCGAGCTGGCGAAACTGCAGTTCCTGGATTGAGCCGGTCGGGCGAGAAGTGAGTAAAGAGAAGTGAGGAGTGAGTGCGGAGAAGTGAGAAGTGAGCGAAGGCAGATATCGCCTACGCTCATGCTCTCCTCGCTCCTCACTCCTCGCTCCTAACTACTCGTTCCCAACTCCTCGTTCCCGCTCAACTGCGCACCAAAGTCAGGCCGTACTGGCTGAGGATCGGGCCGAGCCGCTCGAACAGGCTGCTGCGCTGCGAGGCCGGAATGCCGCAGTTGTTGCCGTTGGCCTGCACGTTGCCGCCCGACATCACGCCCTGCGCCTGGCCGGCGCTGGTGATCCAGGAACCGCCCGAATCGCCGCGCCCCATGCAGGCATTGCCCTGGGTCAGGCCGCGTACCGCACCTTCGGCATAGTTGGCGGTGACGTTCTTGGCAGTGATGGTGCCGCAGCGATAACCGGTGGTGCGGCCGGAACGGCATACCGCCGCGCCGATTGCCGCCTCGGTGCTGCCGCGCACCGCCACGGTGCCGCCGCTATAGTTGCTCACCGCGCCTTGCAGCGTGTGGGTGCTGCCGACGCTGACCCAGGCACGGTCGTTACCCGGGAACACGCGAGCGGCGAAGGAGCCGACCTGCACGCCGCCGACGCGGGCGATCGCGCCGACCGTGCCGCAATGGCCGGCGGTCACGTAGCCCTTGGTGGTGCCGCGAGTGACCGAGAAGCCGACCGAACACAGCGAGGCGTTGTTGATCGAGTACTCGATGCCGCCGAGGATGGTCGCGGTGGTCTGCAAGGTGCCCGGCATTTCCTCGATGCGCACCATGCCGCTGTCGGCGCCGCTGACGGCGACGAAATCGACGCCGCGCTCGGTCGCGCCCTGGTCGACCTCGACCACGACGCTGTTGCTGGTCTGGTCGACGTACCAGCTCTGGATGCCGGTCAGCGGCTTGCTGATGCCTTTCACCCGCGTCTGCGAGCCGGCGTCGAGCAGGTCCATCGAATTCTGCAACTGCTTCAGGCTGTGACGCACGGTGCGCACTTCGACGCCGGGGATGCGCGAGGCCTTGCGTGCCCCCGAGGTCGCGGCGACGTATTTGAAGCTGCCGTCCTGGTTGCGCTCGATCCAACTGCCGGCGAAGTTGCCGCCGAGCTCGCGTTCGACCGCCGCCGCCTGGGTTTGCGCAAGGCGTTCGGTGGCCAGGTACTGGCCGAGCTGCGACGGGAACACGCCGAGGTCGCGCTGCATCGCGAATTTCAGCTCGGGACTTACCTCGTCGGCCGCCAGCGCCGCGCCGCAGGACAATGCGGCGACCGCCGTCATCATCGAGAACAAAGACGCACGCGCCAGGCCGGCGCGCTTGCCGGATTTCGATACGGACATGTTGGAGAACTCCTTAGGGATGGAATCTGACATGGCTCGGATGAGGCCGTGACGACCTCGTGTCGCCGTCGCCTGAACGGCGGACCGCCGTCGGCAAAACAGCCGCGCGATGCGCATCGGGACGACGGGAGCAGACAGATAAGAAGATGCCGGGCGCACGCGCAAGCCGCCGGCGAGGCGCCGTCACACCGCTATTCCGAGATGCGTCACAGGAATGCGTATGCGTCGCTCAGACTGAACGAACGAACCCGCATCCGGCCACGATGCGTGGCCGAATGGAACGTGTCGATAGGCGCAAGGCCCGGCGGGCGCGCCGCCGCTCCGATCCCGCGAAGCGCATACGTTCATAGGGCGACTGATGCAAAAGCTGCGCCGCATGAACTCCATCAGGCATCGGCGATAACGCTCGCGAATCGGACTTCGGGGCTGCGCTCAGTTCGCGCGCTTGGCTTCACCGATCAGCCAAACCGTGAACAGGCACAGTGCGATGAGGCCTGCGCCGCGCCCGAGCCAGAACAGTGCGAAAGAAAAATCCGAGCCATGCGCCGGCGGCGGCACCGCGGCCAACGCAAGCAACGCCAGCGCCTGGGATTTACGTGAACCACGCATGGTTGCACCTCCCGCTGCGGCCTGAATGGCCGCGTCACCCGACCTTACACCCATCCACGCTAGGGTGGGATGACGTCGCAACAACAGGTATCCGTCGGCCCCGTATTCATGCGGGGCTGGCCAGCGCCGCGGTTCGCGCCCATGATGAAACCGTATTCCAACCTCAACGGCGACTCCGGCGTCCGTGCCTATCTGCCCGGACCGGACGCAATCGCGATCGAGTTCGTCGACGGTTCGGTCTATCTCTACACCGTCGACAGCGCCGGCGCCGCGGCCATCGCCACGATGCGCAGGCTCGCCGAAAACGGCCGCGGATTGAGCGCCTACATCAGCCAGCAGGTCCGCGAGGCCTATGCGGAAAAGCTGCGCTGAAATACCAAAAGCGGATTGCATCAAGAGCGCGCTGGAGCGTCTCAGGGATCGATCCGGATCGGCGTGCCGTTCGGAACCAGGCTCCAGACTTCCTCGATCTGCACGTCGCTCAGTGCGATGCAACCATCGGTCCAGTCGCGCCGGTATCCGGGCGGCGTGCCGCCGTGGATCATGATGTCGCCGCCCGGATCGACGCCGCGCGCACGCGCCTGCTTGCGATCGGCATCATTCGGATAGGACACGCGCAACGACAGATGGA
This sequence comes from Lysobacter sp. CA196, assembly GCF_052078695.1. Lineage (NCBI taxonomy): Bacteria > Pseudomonadati > Pseudomonadota > Gammaproteobacteria > Lysobacterales > Lysobacteraceae > Lysobacter > Lysobacter sp. CA196. The sequence goes on from NZ_JBQJIN010000028.1 coordinate 74,890, forward strand.
AGCGGCTGTTGGGATTGCGCCCGCTGATGCGGTAAGCGCCTTCTGGCGTACGCTCGTCGCCCTGCTGGCGCTTGTGTCCGCTCGGCGCATCGCCGAGCAGGATCGAATAAGTGCGGATGAGCTTGCCGTCGCGCAGCAAACGCATGCGCCGGTCCGACTTGTCGACGACGATGCTGTCGGCGCGTTGCGCCGCCGGCGCCATCGCCGGCGGCGTGCGTGCCCAGGCCGGTGTGCAAAGCATCGCGGAGACGAACAGAACGATGCGCATCGCCCTCATGCCGGCAGCACCCGCTGCAGCACGAGATCGAAGTCCAAGCCCTCCGGCAAGGTGCCGAAAGCCAGGCCATGCTGCCCGCCGAGCCGGCTCGCGCAGAATGCCGGCGCCAGCGGGCTGCCGGCACGCAACAGCGTGGCCGCCTGCAGGCCCAGGGCGAGGCGCTCGGTCCAAACCCGCGCCTGTGCCTCGACCACCGGCGTTTGCCCGCTCAGGACCGCGCGCAAGGCGTCGAGTTGCGCGTCGAACGCGGCGTCGCGGCCCGCGGCCGATTCGAGCTCGGCCAACAGGGCCGCAGCGGTCTGCGGCTCGCGTGCGAGCGCACGCAGCACGTCGAGGCACTGGATGTTGCCGCTCCCCTCCCAGATCGAATTCAACGGCGCCTGTCGATACAGGCGCGGCAGGATGGACTCCTCCACATAGCCGGCGCCGCCCAGGCATTCCTGGGCCTCGTTGACGAAGGCCGGCGCGCGTTTGCAGATCCAGTACTTGCCGATCGCCGTGGCGATGCGCGCGAACGCCTGCTCGCCGGCATCGCCGCCGGCACGGTCGACCGCGCCGGCGACCCGGATCGCGAACTGGATCGCGGCCTCGGCTTCGAGCGCGAGGTCGGCCAGCACGTTGCGCATCAGCGCGTGATCGAGCAGCGGCTTGCCGAAGCTGCGCCGATGGCGCGCGTGGTGCATCGCCTGCGCCAAGGCCATGCGCATTTCTCCGGCCGAACCGAGCATGCAGTCCAGGCGGGTCAGCATCACCATCTCGATGATCGTCGCCACGCCGCGGCCTTCATCGCCGATGCGTTGCGCCCAGGCGCCCTGGAATTCGACCTCGGACGATGCATTCGACCAATCGCCGAGCTTGTCCTTGAGCCGCATCAACCGCAGCGCGTTCTTGCCGCCGTGCGGATGCCAGCGCGGCATCAGGAAACAACTCAGCCCGCCCGGCGCCTGCGCCAGCACCAGGAAGCCGTCCGACATCGGCGCCGAGAAAAACCATTTGTGACCGACGAGTTCGTACTCGTCGCCGGACACCGGCGTGGCGACGGTCTGGTTGGCGCGCACGTCGGAACCGCCCTGCTTCTCGGTCATGCCCATGCCGAGGGTGAGGCCGGCCTTGTCGCCGAAGCCGACATCGCGCCCGTCGTAGCTCGGTGCGGCCGCCTTGCGCGCCCATTCGGCCAGAGCGGGAGCATGGCGCAACACCGGTGCGGCGGCATGGGTCATGGTCAGCGGGCAGCTGCTGCCGGGTTCGACCTGATGATGCAGATAACTCAGCGCCGCGCGCGCGACGTGCGAGCCTGGACGCGGATCGTGCCAGGACAGACCGGCCACGCCGTGTTCGATCGCGGCACGCATGATGGCGTGGTAGTTCGGATGGAACTCGACCAGGTCGATGCGATGGCCCTGGGCATCGTGGCTGCGCAGGCGCGGCTTGTCGCGATGCGCGTCGAAGCTGAGACGGTAGATTTCGTCGCCGGCGAGCGCACCATAACGCGCCAGCGCCTCGGCATGGCTGTCGCCGCTTTCGCGGCTCACCGCTTCGCGCAGGGCGACGTCGTCGCGCCACAGATCGCGCGGGGCGAACGGCGGCGGCTGATTCTCGACCCGATGGGTCGCGAACGGGGGCAGCGTGTCCATGGCGGCGACTCTCCGTTGGGTTTGTCTCGATTCTAGTGGTGTCTGGCCGGTGTGGGGACCTGCGCAATCGCGCAGGTGTTGCAGCGCCTGGGCCTTCGGCCTTCGGCGCTCGGCGCTCAGGGTAGGAGCGGCGCAGGCCGCGACCGCCGGGCTCCAAGCTGCGCGGCCCGTTACCTCGGCACCGTAGCTCCCAGTGTTGCTATTGCTCTTGCCGTTGCCGTTGCCGTTGCCGTTGCCGTTGCCGTTGCCGTTGCCGTGCGCAGCCTCGCACTAGCGAAGGCAACAGAAGACCCGGAGGGCGGCCCGCAGGGATGCGGGCCGTTTTTCATCGGGACAGGGATGTCCCGTATGAAAAATCACCGCGTATGCACCGCTCGTGCGGGCTGGTGATTCAAAGAAAAGCAACTTCTTTGGTTAGGCGGTTTCTAAGCTTAAGTGCATCACCCACCGAAGGGTTCTGCACATGGGCCACCACTACACCCACCTGAGTCCCGAAGAGCGCGGCGCCATCATGGCCTGGGTCCGCCAAGGTCTCAGCGCCCGACAAATCG